>JAEUQN010000045.1 GCA_016789725.1 Blastocatellia bacterium
ACCTTTGCGCGCGTAATGAATTTGCGTGACGTTGTGTCCGGCTTTGGCGCGGAGCGGTTGCCGTTTCAAACCGGGAAAATCTTCGAGCTTGCCTTTGGCTTTGTTGCGGGCGTATTCCTCTGCGCCAGCGGTCAAATATCCGTTGTCGCGCGGTTCGATTTGGCGGCCTTCGTATTCCTCTACATCACCGCGCCCGATGATCCAGTCACGGCGCAGTGCAGGCAACCCATCGCGCACATCGCCTTTGAATGACGGATCGCCCCACGGTCCGCTGGTTTCATATACGCGCACCGGATCGTTCACTTCGATGGAGCCGTTCAGGCTCTTGGTTACGTTGAGCGAAATTTCGCGGAACGGCACGCGCACGTTGTCGGCTTGGCCTGTGACGTAGGTGCGTTTGGAATTAGGTAATTGAGTTTCTGATGATTGGTTCATAACGTTGACCTCAAAAATAAAAAGACTGTTCCGCCGTGATCAGGAAACAGTCTTCGATTCCTTTCTCCCTTCGACGGCATTACCCGTACAGGTTCGTAGGGTCTCTCCGCAACATCTCAAATTTGAAATCTGAGATTTGAAATCTTGTGGAGACTCTCAGCCGCGCGTGCGGCTCCCCTGAAAAGACTTGGTATGTATAAAGAGCTTCATATCAGGCTTACGATTGGAATGGCAGTATGCCAAGCACCGAAGAAAACGGTTCTCTGATATTGATAATCTTAAACTTCAAAGAAAATTTTTCATTCAAGAGATTAAATACTTTGATGCACTCTGTATCGGATGTAGCAAAGTAATCAATTTCTGTTTCGACATTCGCTTGCGCAAACAATTTACTATCATTAGGAATCACCGCACGATTGCTAAGAGTAAGTGTGTTTCGCTGTGTGAATACAGCATTAGCAAATTCGCCTGCCGTTACAGCGTGACGCAAATTAAAAGGAAGAATTTCCAGGTTTTTCAATGGCAGTTCTTCAATTTTTCCTCTTACACAATATTCTGCCACGCTAATTGTCGAGCATTTCAGCCGATTTTCTTTTTCAAGAAAATGCCGATAGTAACCAAGCGTGTTTGTGTGTAATGGGTCTTGGTCGTTTAGTAATCGAATGAAGAAACTTGTATCTAAAAGGATACATTTATCCTCCATAGTCACCTCTTAGGCTTGAGAGCCAATCATCGGCATCTGGAACACCCATCCAACTGTTACGCGCTTTGTTAATCAACCCTTTTAAGTAGTCTTCTTTATAGCTAGGGCTGAAATCAATAATTTCAATCAGGCGCAATGCTGTCTTATCAATTTCTCCCGTTGTTATGTTTTGCTTGCCGCTCGCTCTTACCCCATACCGTTTGTATAATGGATTGGATTGGTAATTCGCTAGAATCGCTTTGTCTGCGTCAATTCGCAAAACCCCATGCTCTTTAGTATCTAAATGAACGTTTGCTTTTTGCTTACCACCTAAATCAACAACCAGCCCATAAAAATAGAATTCTGCCTCTACCCAAATATCTTCGGAGCGAATGAATTCAGTGCTTTTATCAACTATGACTTTTGATGAGTTTTCAATGGAAGTGGAAATCTCAAAAACTACGTCCTGTTTGATTGCGGCTTCTCTAAATGCTTCAAAAGCCTTCGCTGTCGGAGACTCTAAAAAATCAATGGAGTAGTTAGTATGTTGAATTTGCGCAAGAACTGCGTTGAAGCCGATGACAACTTGTAACGCGGTGGATAGGATATGTTTTACAGATCCCTCTTGAATATTGTAGCTAATAGTTGGGCGTTCTTTTTTGTTGTTTGGAAAAAGCAGGTTTTCAGCCTGTTCTAAAACTGCTATGACATCACGGATGTCATAGTTTTCAGGCATCAGGTCAAGATTCCCCCTCTTCCCTTTGACTCTGATCTCAATGTGTCCTGTTCTTTCCATAAATGCCCTGACCTTAGACTGGCGTTAATTGAATAGTTAGTCTACAACAGTAGAGCCAGAACCAAAACCTAAAACCCCTGACTCACTAGCTTACCGCGTCAGCCGATAAAGTAACACCGTCGCTCAGTTAATCATTCACGATAAACTCCGGTTATTCCAACTCCATCACACGGATTTTGCCATCTGCGCCGCCCGTTGCCAACAGGCGGCCATCCGGCGAAAGCGCCAGGCTATTGAGCAGCCCGTGAAATATCGGTCGGCGATACATCATCGCGAACCTTAAGGGCGTCGCCAACGGTTGATCCCAACCCATAATCGGCCAATCATGCGGTTTGATAATGTGGCTGATTTTGCTGGATGCCGTGTCATATACGCGCAAAATGCCATCGCCGCCACAGCCAATCATATTCTTGCCATCTTTGGTGAATGTCAGCCCGGTGAGCCAGCTCATTTTCGGCACCGCATCTTTGGCTTTTTTCTTGCCCGCCTGATCGGTGATCGTCGTCAGTTCTTCATAAGAAATCAAATATTCAGAGACCAGACGCAGTTGCTGAAAAGTTTCCATCTCCCAAAGCTTCAACGATAGATCGCGCCCTGCGCTTGCCAGCATCTTGCCATCGGGTGAAAAAGATAAAGCTGAAACCGGGCGTGAATGGCCCGGCAGTGTGTGTTTGAGGGTTCCCGAAGCGACATCCCACACAAAAATTTCAAAACCTTCTTCGGGCAGTCCCATCCGTATGCCTTCGATCATTCGGCTGCTTCCCGCCAGCCAACGACCATCAGGCGAAAACGCCATCGTTTGCAGCGGCAGCGATTTCCCGCGCAATCGCTTGATTAATTTCCAACTGTTGGTTTCCAGCAGGAACACTTCGCCTGCGCCGTCGCATAATTCTTTCTCACAATCTTTGCCTGCCTCATTCGGAATCGGGCCAGTAGCAATGGCGAGCCAACGGCTATCGGGCGAAAAGGCGATTTGCCACGCCGGATAATCGTGATAATTGATCGTCGCTTTCACCGCTCCGGTTTGCGCGTCCCACACCAATACTTCGCCGTAGTGAAAAAACGTTGTGACATACGCATCGCCCTGCCATCTGGATTTTCGGCCTTTGAGATAACTTTGCCCGCCCGCCAGCCAACGACCATCAGGTGAAAACGCAACAGAGCGAAATTCCATGTGGCGCGAATTTTTAAGCTTGAGCAATTCTTTGCCGGATTCTATGTCGGTTACTTTGACGCGGTCGCGGCCTGCGCTGGCAAGGCGTTTGCCGTCGGGCGAAAAGGCAATGGACGGAACAGTCGAGGAATGCCGCAAAAACGAACGTTCTTTTTTCGCCGGTTTCAACGTCGCCTTTTTGGAGGCTTGCTCAACTTCCTGAGCGAACCCTGAATGAAGGAGCAACAAAAACAAACTGCTACGCCAAATGATCTGCATTGCTGGACCTCTTCTGAACTATGTTTTGCCGCTTGTTTGCAATCGCACGCTGGGTAGATAATGAAGCCTCGACACCCCGCAATCAAATATTGGAGGAAAATATGCGCCGAGTTCCCAGATTATGGAGTTTATGTTTACTGCTGACAGTTTTTGCTTTCACTGCCTTCGCACAGGCCAAACGTCCAATGATGTTCGATGACATGATTGCGATGAAGCGCGTCGCTGATGCCCAGATCGCACCCGACGGCAGCAAAATTGCCTACGTCGTCAATGTCGTCAACAAAGACGCCAATCGCGGCAAACGAAGCATCTGGCTGGTTGCGACGAGTGGCGGCAATGCTCAACAATTCATCACCTCCGACAAAAACGACGACACGCCGCGCTGGTCGCCGGACGGTTCGCGCGTCGCGTTTCTGTCTACTCGCGCAGGCGCACCACAAATCTTTGTTGCCAGTGCGGACGGCAGCAATCCCCAAAAAATCACCGATGTTCCCGAAGGCGTCAGCGAATTTGTTTGGTCGCCCGATGGCAAAAGCTTTGCGTTTGTGACTGAGGTCTATCCCGAATGCAAAGACCTGAAATGCGTGTCGGATAAATCGGCAGCGATGGAGAACAGCAAGGTCAAAGCCGTCGTCACGGATCGCTTGCTCTATCGCCACTGGGACACCTTCAAACACGGCAAGCGTTCGCATTTGTTCGTGATTGCCAGCAGCGGCGGCGAGCCGAGAGATTTGACGCCGGGCGATTACGATGTGCCGCCGTTCAGCTTGGGCGATCCGACCGCGTTCGCCTTTTCGCCGGATAGTCAGGAGATTTGTTTTGCTCGTAACACCGACAAACAAGAAGCTCTTAGCACGAACAACGATCTGTTCGTCGTATCTGTCAGCGGTGGTGAGCAGAAGCGCATCACTACTGTCAATAAAGGCTCCGACACAACGCCGCGCTATTCGCCCGATGGCAAATTCATCGCTTATCGTTCGCAAGCGCGCAACGGTTTTGAGTCGGATCGCTTTCGCCTGATGCTCTATGATCGCAAGGCTGGCACCTCGCGCGAACTATCCATCAACTTTGATCGCTGGGTCGAAGATTTGGCTTGGTTGCCGAACAGCAATGGCTTGATTTTGACGGGCCAGGATCGCGGGCGCGAAGCGTTGTGGCTTGCGCCAATGAACGGTGACAAATTCAAACGCCTCATCAACGAAGGCGCAAACACTGGCGTGACGATTTCCGGCGACGGCAAAACAATCGCCTTCACGCGCGCAAGCCTGGCGATGCCGAACGAGGTTTTCAAAGCCAATGCTGATGGCTCCGGCGTCGCACAACTTTCCAAAACCAACGCCGATTTACTCGCGCAACTTGATCTCGCTCCTGCCGAGGATTTCGAGTACGTCGGTGCCTTGAAAGCCAACGTTCACGGCTTCATTGTGAAGCCGCCGAACTTCGACAAATCGAAAAAATATCCGATGATTTTGCTGATTCACGGCGGCCCGCAAGGCGCGTGGCTCGATGCGTGGAGCTTCCGCTGGAATCCGCAAATGTGGGCGGCGCGCGGCTATGTTGTGGCGGCAATCAACCCGCACGGCTCGACGGGTTACGGGCAAGCGTTCACCGAACAAATCACGGGCGAATGGGGCGGCGCGTGCTTTGAAGATTTGATGAAAGGCACGGATCACATGATCAAGCTTGGCTATGTGGACGCAAATCGGATGGGCGCGGCGGGCGGCTCGTTCGGCGGCTACATGGTGAATTGGATCAACGGCCACACAGATCGCTTCAAGGCGCTTGTTTCGCACGCGAGCATCTTCAATGCCGAAAGCATGTATGCGACGGAAGAACTGTGGTTTCAGGAGTGGGAATGGAAAGGCGCGCCGTGGGATGCAAACAGCACCTACAAAAAATGGTCGCCGCATCTGTTCGTGAAAAACTTCAAGACGCCAACCTTAGTTGTGCATGGCGAATTGGATTACCGCGTGCCAATTGGCGAAGGCGTGCAATTGTTCTCGGCGCTGCAACGACGCGGCGTGCCATCAAAGCTGCTGTATTACCCGGACGAAGGCCATTGGGTGCTAAAACCACAGAACAGCGAACTGTGGTACAAGACGGTTTTGGATTGGTTTGATCAGTGGTTGAAGACCGGGAATCAAACGGCAGCGCGGTGATTTTTAAGCGACAAATTTTGTTAGCAATTTACAATGTGAGGGCGCAAAGTTTTCCGTAGCTTTGCGCCTTTTTTATGCTACATTGCCATCCCCCGAACCACTGTCCCGAATTGGTTGTACTTTGATTTTGCAGTGGAGATCGAGATGCGTTGCTTCATCAAGCGATTGACATCTCAACCGGGTTTGTTCCCCCCTTTTCGCCTCACTCGTGTTGGGATTCCGATAATTATTTTAGTTGCGATTGGATTCTTTGGGATTCGTTCAGCGGAGTTGTTTGTAACTTTCCGCCCGCTCCCGTACGCCATAGATCACCGCTGGAATTGGGTGTTGCCGCCCAAGACCGAGGATGTCTGGTTTACGACGGCAGATCGCGTGAATTTGAATGGTTGGTTTATTCATTCGCGGCAGGAAACAGTGGCGGGGACGATCCTCTATTGTCACGGCAACAGCGGCAATCTCACGCACTCCAGCCATCAGGCGCAGAAGCTGGCGGAGCAGGGATTTGATGTTTTGATCTTCGATTATCGGTGCTATGGACGCAGTGATTGGGAACTGCCGGATGAGCGCGGCATCAATTACGACGTGCAGGCGGCATATGATTATTTGGTTCGGCAGCGCGGCGTCAAACCGGAGCGATTGGCGATTTATGGCTGGTCACTCGGATCGGCAGCCGCGATTGATTTGGCCTCACGGCAACCAAGCGGCGCGCTGGTGGTGGAGGCGGGCTTGAGTTCGGCGAGTGATATGGCGAAAATCAAATTGCCGTGGTTGCCGCGCTGGTTACATTGGGTAGGGAAAAACCGCTTTGCCTCTGTTAAGAAAATTGCGCAGGTGCGTTGCCCTGTACTGGTTTCCCACGGCACTGGCGATGACGTAATTCCCGTCGAGCAGGGGCAGCAACTGTATGCCGCCGCGCATCAACCTAAAGACATGCTCCTGATTCCGGGGCGGACGCATTGGGTTGCCAAAGTGGAAGACCATATCTACTTTGACGTTGTAGCAGAATTCATCAACGATTCATTACAACGAACGCTGGCCGCTCACTCGAATCCAGATCACAACCGCCAATAAAAAACGGGAGCAAGGTTGTGCCTCACAACCTTGCTCCCGTTTAGTAATTCGCAGCTCTCTCCCCCGATTTAGCTGCGAATGATCCCTCGGAAGTTAGAATTCTTGGGCTGATAGCCTGGGAACACAAGATTGAGATTGGTTGCGCCCAGATGCCGCATCGCAACTTCTGCAAACACATCGCGGAAGTCTGTGGTAATGGCCAGATCGCGGCCTTCGTACAATTGACTGCTTTGCAATCCGGGCCATTTGCCCAGCACTTTCCCTCCGTTTACATTGCCGCCGAGTACAAACATGCAACTTGCGTGACCGTGATCGGTGCCGCGATTGCCGTTTTCTTTGGCGGTGCGCCCAAACTCCGTCATCGTCAAAATCACCACGTCATCACGACGATCTTTCAGGTCGTTGTGCAATGCTGTGATGCCTTGCGAAAATTCCAGCAGCCGATTGGCTAATTGCCCTTGCCCGGCACCTTCGTTGGCGTGTGTGTCCCATCCACCAATATCAGCGAACGCGACCTCCAGCCCGATGTCCGATTTGATGAGTTGCGCAATTTGCTTCAGGCTGTCGCCATATTTGCCGCGCGGGTAGTTAGCGTCTGATGCCGGTTGATATTGCGACGGGTTGATGCGCTTGAGCAACTTCACCGCCTCAAACGTTTCGTGTCCTGTCCCGCGCAAGGCTTGATTGACACTTTGCTCATACATCGCTTCAAATCCGCCTTGGACAACGGCTGCGGATTGGCCGCCGCCCGCGCCGCGAATGCCGAAGTCATTCAAGTTGTTCATCGCCAGGCTGGGGGCTTTGCCCTGCAACGTGCGCGGCAGATTTGGCCCCATCGCTACGGCGCGGAAGGGAGAAGCTTTTGGATCAGGCTTGGCTTGCAGATAGCGATTGAGCCAGCCGTCGGTTGTGCTTTTTACGCCGGGCGTGCCAGCTTCCATGTAATCCTGCGCGTCGAAATGCGAGCGTGTTGTGTCGTGCGATCCGACTGCGTGGACGATAGCCAATTGTCCCGCATCGTAAATCGGCTTGAAGGACGCCAGCGCCGGGCTTAACGCGAAATATCCGTCCAAATCTATGGCTGCCGGATTGTTTGGTTGTCCATCACTTTTTGGACGCGCGACGGCGATATTGGGGCGCAGTTGGTAGTAGGCGCTCTCCCCGAATGGAATTACGGAATTCAAGCTGTCCATTGCGCCGCGTTGGAAAATGACAATCAAGGTTTTGCGGCGTCCGGTGTGATTGGTTTGCGCCAACGTGCGAGCTAGAAATGACGGAGAGTTCATCGCCACACCTAAACTGGCGAGGGCGATTCCACTATTTTTAAGAAAGTATCGTCGGTCCATATATTCCTCCCAGCTAGTGTCGTTAATTATTGGCGTTGGAATTCTGGCGAACCCAGAATCAATCCCGCAATTTTGGCAACATCGGTGCCATTGGTGCTGGTGATTGTTGCATCCGCCAGCGTTTTATCCAGTGTCGCACGCGTTTGCGGCGAAATGTTGCCGTGCAAAATGGTCTTGATGAAATAATCGGCGACTTGGCTGGGTTTCGCGGATTTCAACTCCGGCGTGAACCCGATGCGTGAACCTGGAATGCGGTTACTGCTGAGCGCGATTGCAAAGTTCATCCGTTCCAGCAACGCACCTGTGTTAACCCAGTTTTCCGCTTTGTCGGTGTAACCAGTTGGCGGCTGCGCCAGGTATAAACCTTCGCCCATTTGCTGAATCCAGCGATGGAAAGGCTGGGTGCCGTTCGTATCCGCGCCCAGCGCACGCACGGCACTGACAGTCATTTCAAATGGGGTCTTGATTTTCGCGCGATAATTTTCAATGGCCCAGAATTCCGGCGAGGTGAACAGCGTTTTGTAGACAGCGCGCAGATCGCCATCAGTTTTCAGGAAGCTTTGTGACAGCCGATCAACCAAGGCTGGCGATGGTTCGTCATTCACAAGTTTGCGCGCCAACTTGGTCGCTATGAATTTCGCCGTCGAAGGGTGCTTGGCTAATAATTTGACGACTTGTTCGCCGTCTTTCACCCCGCCGCCTGCGGGAATTTTTTGTCCCAGCACGCTCTTTTCGCCGTCATCGTGCATAAATGGTGCGAAGTAAAATCCCCCGCCCTGGCGCGGTTGGCGCAGCGTCCAACCTGTGAAGCAGCGCGCGACCTCCTGCACATCTTTTTGAGTGTAGCCGCCTTCGACACCCAATGTATGCAACTCCATAATTTCGCGCGCATAATTTTCGTTGATGCCGCGTGTGCGCTTACCGTTTTGCTGCTGCTGCACCATCCTTTGCTCAATTCTTGTTTCCTTTTTTTCCTGACGACGGATCTCACGATTTCCCAATTGTCCGCCCCTCAACCCTGAGCCTTGTCCGGCTGAGGGCTGATTCTGGCGCATTTGTCGGAGCCGATTCAAATCGGGCATTTTGGCTGTGGGGGAAGTGCTGAGCCAGTTATCCAGATAAAACAACATCGCCGGGCTTTTCGCTGTTGCCAGCAATAAGTCTTCAAATTTTCCAAAGACGTTTGGGCGGATCACGTCGCGTTCGTAAGAAGTTAGGAACACACGATCTATGCCTTTTTGCGCGTAGATGTTGAAGTGGTTGAACCAGAAGTCAGTCAATACTTCCTGCAATTGCCGCTCACTGTACACCGCGCGCAAAATTTTGGCGGTTTGTAATTCGGTGACCGGTATCTGGCGCGGCTTGTATCCCAACTCGGCCAAAGCTTTCAGCAATTCGCGCCGTTGGGCTGGATCGTTGACAGGGGCATTCGCTGTAGTCTTCGATTTGTCCTCACCTTTCATTTCGCCATCGCTGGCAGCCGCAAAACTATTTTGCTTCTCAATCCTTGAGCGTAACTCCTGTAAGACCTGAGGCGGTGGCTCATAAACTTTCGCAATTTCCTCATGACTCATCGTGAGCGTCGAGAGTGGTTGCAGTTTTTGGGTGAGCACGTCATCGGCGATTTTGTCGGGAGACATTTGTTGGTCAAGATAGTTTTCCCACCCTATTTTGATTACACGCTCAACATCGCCCGGTCTTGGGCCGAAGGAAAGGCGATCCAGCAAGTGAATCGCTTTTTGTTCTTCCGTGAGCTTGTTGATTGGGGTTTTGGCGGATTTGCCTTTCTGGGCCAATGTATCCAGCGGCGTGCTCAATACCAAAAGACCCGCTAAAATCAGGGCGCAAAGTTGATTGAATTTTTGAATTTGCTTCTTCATATCTACCCTCACAGTTTACAAGCCTGCTACAGATCAACGCCTATTTGCAAACGTAAGCTTAGACGAAAGGAAATACTGCTTGGTCGAAAGAATTTTGGGCGGGTAAAGAAAAGAAATGGCTGCTTGAGTTACGGTAACATCCCCCGAAGCCATCGTAGACTCAGCAGCCACCTCAATCGCTCTGTTACAGGATAGGAACTCGCTCCCCAACGAATTCCCCAAGGTATCCCCCAACACATCCTGTATGAGAGCCTTTTTGAACGTTGATTTCGACCACTATAAAGGCAAGCATAGTGCCAGGAGAGTAAGCTTACAGGGATTTTTTTGTGAGTGAACCTATCCTCTTTGAAATCAACTGCCTGTCATCAAACCACCGCTTTTAGGGGAGAGTCTCCGGTTGACTTCTTGAAATTAGAAAGTCGTATAAAGCTGCACTTGAAGAGAGTGAAGTGTCTTTTTTTAGAGCATAAAGGGCTGATTCCCAGACCTCATAAAGCACTTTAAGTCCAAAAAATTCTTAAAATCCGAAATTGACAGCCTAGGGGGAGCGTGCTAAGTTGCAACCTTCTATGCAAGTTCTTTGCATTATTTTCAGGTGCTTGAGCGCATGTTCAAGGTAATAGGGAAGCGGGTGAGAGGCCCGCACGGTCACCGCCACTGTAAGGCTCAGATCAGAGTTTTAAAGTGCCGTTGCTTTTAGGCAGCGCAACCATTGCGTCACCGCGAGAAGGTTGCCGTTGTTGCTGCGACACTGAGCCGAGTCAGGAGACCTGCCTGAAAAATTGCTGCTTTCAATCGCTCTTCGGATGAAAGAGCGTGGCATCGGTTCGCGGGAGCATTTTGTCCGCACAATGCTTTCTCGGACTCGGTTATTCTCCTTTCTTTTGTAAGCCTTAGATCGCAGCGTTCTGCCATCTAAGGCTTTTCTTTTTATGCGCTGCCCCGAACTACAACGCGCGATCCCCTTGGTTTTATGGCTCGCGCTGTGCCTAAGCCTTTCCTGTTCTGTGCCGAAAGACGGTACACCTTCTTCTGCCAGCCGCATTTTTACGGACGAAATTGGGCGGCAGATCACTGTCAAAGCGAATCCACAACGCATCATTTCGCTCGCGCCCAGCATTACGGAAATACTGTTTGCGCTGAAGCTGGGAGATCGCGTGGTCGGCGTGACGAGTTACTGCGATTTTCCCGCCGAGGCCAACGCCAAGGAAAAAGTCGGCGACACGATCAAGCCAAATCTGGAGCGATTGATTGCGCTCAAACCTGACCTGGTTTTGATTTCGACGGCGAGCCAGTTGGAAAAAATTACCCAGCAGTTGGATCAGTTAGGCATTCCCGTCTTCGTCTCGAATCCGAAAACGGTTCAGGAAGTCATCGCTTCGATTCGCAAAATCGGCGAGATCACGAACACACAGGAACGGGCAGCCGAAATTGCAGTTTCTATGCAGCAGCGCGTAGCAGCCATCCGCTATCCGCTTAACTATCATCCCCCAAGCGTTTTGTACGTGTTGCAACTCGAACCGCTTATCACGGCGGGGCAAAAAACCTTCATCAATGACCTGATTACTTCTGCGGGCGGGTTGTCTATTTCTGGCGACGAGAAAGCCGATTATCCGCAATTCTCGCGCGAAGCTGTGATTGCCCGTGCGCCCGAAGTCATCATCATACCCGCGAGTCACGGCGCAGAACTCGTCAATATCGAGGCCGTCAAACAAGCCTTTGGCGCAACGCCCGCTATTAAAAACAACCGCATTGTGCGCATCAATCCTGATTTGGTGAGCCGTCCGGGGCCGCGCATTGTCGAAGGGCTGGAAGCCTTACGCGCAGGAATTCATGGCCAGTAACGCGCACACAAATTTGCCCGCTGCGTATGTGACCAAACGCCGCGCGAGGCTGGTGCTGGCGCTGCTTTTGGCTGCGCTCGTCGTCGCTTCACTGGTCGCACTTTTACTCGGCAGCGAGCCGATTTTATTTTCACAGCTTTGGGTGAACGCGCTGTCCCGCGAACAGGAAATCATTCTTTTCAATTTGCGCTTGCCGCGCATTGCATTGGCATTGGGTTCGGGTGCGGCGTTGGCATTGGCGGGTGCGGCTTTTCAGGCGTTGTTGCGTAATCCGTTGGCCGATCCATATGTCCTGGGGGTGTCGAGCGGTGCCGCGCTTGGCGCGATTGTCGGGATTCTGTTCGCCTCGCAATTTACATTTGCTCGCCCGTTGCTCAGCTTTGCCGGAGCTGCTGCCGCGACGTTTGTCGTGTATTTATTAGGACGGCGCGCGGACGATCCGGCGCGATTGATTTTGGCCGGTGTCGTGATTTCGACTTTGCTGGCGTCGTTGATGGTTTTGCTGACAACGTTGGCGGACGACATTCGGCTGCGCAACATTACGTTTTGGTTGTTGGGCGATTTGTCGAGCGGCAGCAGCGAATTGATTGGCTTTCTCGTGGTTGCCGTTGTGATTGGCGCAGGCGTTTTAATTGCTAATGCGCGTGATCTGAATTTGATGTTACTTGGAGAACGCGATGCGTTTTCGCTCGGCGTCGAAACCACGCGCGTGCGCTGGATTGTGTTTGTGACCGCTTCGTTATTGACTGCGGCGGCTGTTTCAACGGGCGGCGCAATCGGCTACGTCGGTTTAGTCGTGCCGCATCTCGTTCGTTTGGCGAGTGGCACTGACAACCGTTTAGTGCTTCCCGCCTCTGCCCTCGCTGGAGCCTTGTTGGTTTTGCTCTCTGACACGGCGGCGCGCACCGTCATCGCCCCGCGCGAATTGCCGACGGGCGCAATCACCGCTTTAATTGGCGCGCCCGTGTTGGTGTATTTGTTAGTTGGACGCACGCGCATTCGTGCGATTGCGGAGCGCGGAATGCGGAATGCGGATTCCAATCTCCAAGTGCCCCTCTCGAAACTCGAAACTCGAAACTCGAAACTCGAAACTAACCTCCTGCTCCGTCTGCAAAACATCAGTTTCGGCTACGATCACAAAATCCTGTCGCAACTCAATCTTGAAGTGCGATCAGGCGAAGTGCTGGCGCTGCTCGGCCCCAACGGCGCGGGCAAATCTACGCTGTTGAGTCTCGCGGCTGGGAAGCTTCAGCCGCAAGCAGGTGCAGTGTGGTGGCAGAAAAAATCGCTTGCCGAATTTTCGCGCCGTGAAATCGCGCAACACATCGCCCTCGTCGCGCAAGCCAGCGAATTGCACTTTCCGCTGACCGCGCTCGAATACGTGTTAGCCGGACGCTTTGCGAATACGGCAGGGATTGGCTTCGATGCACCTGCCGATATTGAAATCGCCTGGCAGGCGTTGGCGGCAACGGACACTTCACAGTTTGCGGCGCGTTATTTCAATCAACTTTCCAGCGGCGAAAAACAGCGCGTCGTATTGGCGCGGGGATTAGCACAGGAACCAACCTTGTTACTACTGGATGAACCGACCGCCAATCTTGACCTCTCGCACCAAATCGCGCTGCTCGCATTGGTGCTTCGATTGACGCGCGAACAGCAACTCGGCGCGTTGTTCGTTACCCACGAAATCAATCTTGCCGCCGAATTCGCAGACCGTGTCGCGTTGCTGAAAGACGGAGAAATCCTCGCCTGCGGCACGCCGCACGAAGTATTGACGGCGGAATTGTTAAGGGAAGTGTTCGGCGCGTCTTTGCACGTGACGACGCATCCATACAGCGGAAAACCGCTGATTACATTGACAGGAAATACCCCATGAAACTCTTCGCAAAACTTATTTTCTCTCTGCTCCTGCTCGCTCACATTGCCTTCGCGCAAACCGCAGGCAAAGTCACTGACACGGCTGACCAGCCGATCAAAACGGCGCGTGTCCTAGTCCGCAACCAAAGCGGTTCGATTGTGCGCGAGGCCTTCACCAACGAACGCGGTGAATTCAGCCTGTCGAACTTGCCAAGCGGCGATCATTTCGTTACTGCCGAGGTCGAAGGCATGACGATTGTCGGTGGTGCGCAAAAGCTCGGCGGCCAGGTCCAAATCAAAATGCAGGTTGCAGCGATCAAAGATTCGATCCTTGTTTCTGCGACGCGCACAGAGAATTCTTTAGCCGAAACTCCCGCCAGTGCCTTCGTGATTTCGGCCAATGAATTGGCACGTTCGCAGCGTGTCAGTGTGGCCGATGCGTTGCGCGGCGCACCCGGAATCACGGTGATGCAAACGGCGCGGCGTGGCGGTGTGACATCGTTGTTTGTGCGCGGCGGCGAATCGGACTACACCAAAGTGTTTGTAGATGGCATCCCGCTTAATGATGCCGGTGGCGCGTTTGATTTGTCGGATTTGACAACTGACAACGCCGAGCGCATTGAATTAGTGCGAGGTGCCAGCAGCGCGTTGTATGGTTCCGATGCGATGAGCGGCGTGCTGCAATTCATCACGCAGCGCGGCACAAGTTCGACGCCGGAATTAGAACTCACGGGCGAAGGCGGCAGCTTCGCATTCAATCGTCAAGCCGCAAAACTCGCGGGCGCAAACGGCGGCTTTGATTATTCGTTGGGCTTCACGCATCTGCGCACGAATGGGCGTGACCGCAACGACGATTATCAAAATCGCGTCGCTTCGGCAAGCCTCGGCTATCGCTTCAATGACCGTACGCATCTGCGTTTGCTTGCCCGCAGCGAAAACTCCGGCTTAGGCGTACCGGGCGCGACCGCGCGGTATTTTCCTGATCCTGATGAGCGCGCACGACGCCGACGCATTGCGACCGGCGTGCGGTTCGCCGATCAAACGACGCGCATCTGGCAACAGAGCGTGAGTTTTGTATATGCCGAAAATAATCAACTCGGCATTGATCCAGTCGGGCAGGATTTAACGAAGCCGAATACACCACTCGACACGAATTTTGCCTTCAATGATTTCGTTTCGTTTTTCAATAATCACCAGAAGCGGCGCGGCGTCCGCTATCAAAGCGATGTGAATTTGCCCCACAACAATTTGCTCTCCGCCGGAATTGAGTACGAGCAGGAAAGCGCGGTGTTTGATAGCGGGTTTGCCGGAACCAGTCGCGTCGCTCCCAGCCGCAAAAATACGGGCGCTTTTGTGCAGAATCAGTTTTTCATTGCGTCTCGTTTCGCACTGACCGCCGGCTTGCGCGTCGAAAATAATCGTGCGGAATTGCCCGCGAATTTTGCCAGCGTGTTGCAGTCGCTCGGCTCTGCACCATTCACTGGCACGATTGGATTTGGCACCCAAGTGATGCCCAAAGTTGCGGCGATGATTGTTGCGCGACAGGGCGGCGGGGCAATCGGCGCGACCAAACTGCGGGCATCGTATGGTGCAGGAATCAAAGCCCCAACGCTGGTCGAAACCTTCAGCCCCAATGGCTTTTTCCTTGGCAATCCCGGCTTGAAGCCGGAACGCGCGCACAGTTTTGATGCGGGTATCGAACAGCTTTTCGCGCGGGACCGTGTGCGTGTGGAAGCGACGTTTTTTGAGAACCGCTTCCGCGATCAGATTGCGTATGTCGGCGATCCGGCCAGCTTCGGCGGGCCGATCAAAACACCAAACGGCGTGCTGACGAGCTTCGTCAACAATGATCGTGCGCGTGCGCGCGGCGTGGAATTGCATTTTGTCGCCCAGCCCTCGCGGCAATGGCGATTCAGCGGAAACTACACCTTGACGGATTCCAAGCTGCTGGCCGCTGCCGATGTGATTGATTTCGTCACGTTGAAATTAATTCCGAATGATGAAGTTGGGTTGTCATTGTTACGTCGCCCCAAGCATTCCGGGGCTATCAATGTTTCATGGATTGGCGAGCGATTTGATGCGCAGTTGAATGGCTTTTTTATTGGGCAGCGGCGTGACGTTGACCCAATTACATTCTCGCGCTTAGTCAATAACGACGGCTACGCGCGCGTAGATTTCGCAGGCGGCTACCGCATCACGCCGCGTGTCACGGCCTTTGCGCGGATTGAAAATTTGCTCAATCAGAATTATCAGGAAGTGCTGGGGTATCCGGCATATCGGATGAATTTTTCGGTGGGCTTGCGGGTACGAATCGGCGGCGAGCGGTGAGATGGATTTTCAACGCAGGACGCAAAAAAAATCACAGAGATTTCCAGAGAAAAACTCTGCGAACCTCTGCGCTGACTCTGCGTCTTTGCGGTGAAAATCTTTCTCAGGATCAAACTGTCTTCGCGCGTGTTTGCAAACATTCATACGAACAAAACATTTGTCCGCGCCCGCCCGAAGTGACCTGCACCGCATCGCGCGGAGCTACAAATGCGCCGCACGCCGCACAGCGAACCATCTCGGTGCTTTTGGGCTGCCGCGAAGGGGTTTGATCACGCACTTTGTTGAGTTCTTTCGCCGTTTTTCGCACGTTCGCACTAAGCCGCGTAATCGCTTTCAGGACGTACACGACGAACGCGAAAATGAACAGAATCACAACGGCTTTGAGGATGAACGTCACTTCTTGCCTCCTGTGGCCGCTCCTGTTTCTGGACCGTGTTGCAACGTCGTTTTACCTCTGCGCGCGTCTTGCAATCGAACGCGCATATCGGTCAATGCTTTTTGAGCTTCGGGCGGCGCGCCTTTGGCCTTGGTCGCGGTTTCAAGTTCGGTCAGCAACTTGTCGGCCTCGCTCAGATTTTGCTGGCTCTCGATTAACGAAGACATCAGATAAAACTTGCCGAGCGGATGATTCGCATCCTTAGTGACAGCCTTGCGCGACCACGAAACCGCTTCGGCGAACTGACGCTGGTCAAAATACACGGCAGCCAAATCTGCCATAACGTCAGCATCATCGGGCTTGAGTTTGTTGGCCTGTTGGAGGAAGGGAAGCGCTCCTTCGGGGCGTTGGATTTGCATAAATTGCTCGGCGGCCAGGCGTTGCAAGTCAAAATCGTTCGGATTTTCACGCGCTTTTTTGATGCTTTCCATTGCTTGCTGCGCTGCATTTGGCTGGGAGGTGACCTGGGCTGCTGCCTTCGCAATATCTGCTTTGCCTGAGGCACTCGCTGCTTCTCGATAATTGTAGTTCGCCCATTTGAACCCACAGAGTAAGCCGATCATCAAGCCGATAATGGAAAATCCGATACGGTTTTTCATCGCGCCGAAACCGCTGCTGACGCCGCGAGCAAAATTGCTTTGATCTTCGATCTTCGTAGTTTTTTTCATGGATGCGTTGCCTTTATGAGCTGAGTTTCAGAGCGAGCCTATAAGCCGAATCCTGTACCCACTGACTGATTTTATCAATGGCGTGGGTGGCGATCATTCATCTAGGCGAGGGATTACTCCAACGCTCCAGCAACCTACCCGGAAACGCGTCGCGCCGAAGCGCAAACTGAAGCGGACAACCTCAAAATACGTTTCCCTATTTGGTCTTGCACCGCAGGGGGTTTGCCTAGCCAACGATGTCGCCACCGTTGCTGGTGAAGCCTTTACCTCACCGTTTCACCATCGCCCGGCACGCAAGCGCGCTTAGGGCTGTCTATTCTCTGTTGCACTCTTCCGTCGGGTTGCCCCGCCTGGTCGTTAACCAGCCTGCTGTCCTCTGGTGTTCGGACTTTCCTCTCGTTGCCCGAAGGCAACCAGCGATCACCCGGCCTGCTCTGAAACTCAGGGCTGAGTATAGCACACGGAGTGATTTCAGCCAGATGCGCCTCACTCACGATTACCGAAGGCGAACGCTTCTCGATACGTCGCGTAGGTTGGCTTGCCATTCAGTCGAGCGGGATTGAAATGATATTGGCGAAATGCTTCGATGAATTTGACGTTCAACCCGGAATCAGGTGTCTCGATGACTTTGACATTCGTCACGCGACCATCGGGCGTGATGACCGCTTCCAGAATAAAGGTGCCTTTGGGCAAGCTGGTTGTCACAAACTTCGGCATCATTCGCGTGACAATCGTGGGCATCACGAATACATCGCCTTCCTGCAAAGGCACAGCAACGCCGAATTCATTGCACAAGCGCGACAGATCGGACGGTTTATTTTTCAAACCGCGCACATCAATGATGGTGGCTGTCAGTGTGATGAGCAACGCGCGTTGTTCGGGGACTGTTTCCGGTCCGTTTGGCCCCGCAAACTCGCGGACGCCAAAGCCACCACGTCCGCCGCGTAACGCAACCGTGCCGTAGTTGTCCACGCTTGCGTCCTTAATTTCCATCAACACTTTGTCATTAAATTTTGCCGTGATGTCAAAGTGGACGGCTTCGCGCGTGATGAGGCTTGGTTTGATAGTGACCAGCAATTGCTTGTCATTGGCGGGCTGCGAATCGGTGTAGCTTTCGCCCGCGTGCAATCCGACTGCGCGCACATGCCGCAACCTCACTTCATCCAGCCCGAAGTTGCGCGTCAGATATTCGATTTCTTCGTCAGCCGTCGCCGCAGTTTGTTTCAGCGCCAGCACGTCCCGCGTTTCTTTTGAAAGCGCATCGTTGAATTGATAGATCGCAAGGTTGAGATTGGCCCCGTATTCGGCGCGGCGTGACGCTTGCGCAAAAACGGTGGATGAAAGCAGCAAACCGAGTGCAACCAAACTACTGATTTTCCGCATTACCTTTTTCCTCCAACAGCAAACGATAGGCTTCTTTTTTCGACAGCCCGCGCCTTTTCGCCAATTGCTTGAGCGCGTCGTTGCGACTGGTTCCTGAATTTATTAATTGCTCAAGCTGAGTCGTTAGTGATTCGTGCGCTGGCAAAGGTTGCTCTCCATGTTCGCTCGCGCCGGCAATCACTAACGTGATTTCGCCGCGCGGTTCCTGCACCTGCAAGGTCAGGCTGATTTCGGCGAGTGTGCCGCGCAGAAACTGTTCGTGCAATTTGGTGAGTTCCCGCGCGAGCGACGCCTGCCGGTTGCCCAACACTGCTTGGGCTTCCATCAGGGTTTCCCGAATACGATGCGGCGCTTCATAGAAAATCAACGTCTCGCGCACATAGCGCACCGCTTCTAATTTTTCGCGCCGTGCGTTTCGTTTGGCGGGTAAAAAACCGGCGAACAAAAACGCATCGGTCGGCAAGCCGGAAGCGATCAACCCAGCAATCAACGCGGTTGCGCCGGGAATGGGAATGACCTGAATATCGTGTTCAAGAGCCGCGCCCACCAACCGATATGCTGGATCGGAAACGCCAGGCGTTCCGGCATCCGTCACGAGCGCGATGCTCTCGCCCTGCGACAACCGTGCGGTCAATTCTTGCGCGCGGTCCTGTTCGTTATGTTCGTGATAGCTGATGGTCGGTTTCTGGATGCCAAAATGGTCAAGGAGTTTTCGGGTGTGCCGCGTGTCTTCGCAGGCAATCAAGCTCACTTCTTTCAGTACCCGCAAAGCGCGGAGCGTGATGTCTTCCAGATTGCCAATGGGCGTGGCGACGAGGTAGAGGGGCATAAAGCTGAGAGAGCGAGAAAGCGAGAAAGAGGGAAGGGGCGACCATCTCTTTCTCGGCGCATCAATCGCGCCACAAATAAATCCCGCCCATCATTCCAAGCGTGTTGGGGATGATGGAAACGTCGGGTGGCAACTTGAAGTTGATCTTTTCGGCATTGCCTCCGCCGATGTACAAATGATCGAAATTGATCAGCTCGCGCAAGGTTTCAATCGCCAGCCGTACGCGTTTGTTCCATCGCTTTTTGCCCACTTCTTCGCGCTTCACTTCGCCGAGTTGCTCCTCATACGTTTCATTATTGCGAAATGGGTGATGCGCGAATTCCATGTGCGGCAATAATCGCCCATTTTCAAACAAGCTTGACCCCAATCCAGTGCCAAGTGTAATCACCATCTCAACGCCTTTGCCGCCAAATTGACCAACGGCGGCCAGGCCTTGTAAATCGGCATCGTTGATAACGCGACACGGTTTGCCAAATTGTTTTTGCAGCGCCTTGGCTAAATCAAAATTGACCCAGGGCTTGGTGCCAAGGTTGTGGGCCGTGTAGATTTTGCCGTCCCGCACGACACCCGGAAAGCCGACCGAAATGCGGTCATACGCTGGCGCGGTGGGTGGAATGAGGGCGACCAATTCTTTCAATTTGCTGAGCATTAATTGGGGTGGACAATTCTCAGGCGTCAGGATGCGCAACCGCTCGGTCACCATTGTGCCTTTGCTGTTCAGAATCGAGGCTTTCAATCCGGTCCCGCCAATATCCAGAGCGAGTGTGAATGGACCAATCAGTGCAGGCTTTTTTACAGGTGTTTTGGTAATGCTCTTTTTTGATGCCATGTTATTTCCTTTGTGGCGGAGTCAATCACGTGGTTAATAAAGAGATGGTTTATATCAAAGTGCTTGCTTCATTCCAACCATTCGTGCAGTAATTTGTGAACGATTGATGGGATAGAGACCTGACAGGCTTGCCGGAGGTTGCATGAAATATCAATTAAGTTTTGTTGTCTGTTGCGTGTTGTGCTTGCTGGTTGCGGCGCAATCACCCAAACGTGAAGAGTTTGGCTCCAGCCTCAAGCGGTTGAAATGGGACGAGAAGAAACAAGTCGCCGTCGAGCAGAAAGCCAGCAACGGCGAAGTTGCCAGCGGCGATGACGTGCTCAAAATGGAAACCACGCTGGCGATTTTTGATGTGCTGGTTTTGGATGCGCAGGGCCGCTCATTGACGGGCTTTACAAAAGACGATTTTGCCGTCAGCGAAGACAACAAACCACAGGAAGTCGCGGCCTTTTCACTCGGCGATGGCTCAACGATTCCGCGCTCTATTGTGCTGATTATTGATTACAGCGGCAGCCAGCTTCCGTATTTGCAAAACAGCATCGAAGCCGCGAAAACATTGGTGGACAAGCTCACGCCGCGCGACCGAATGGCGATTGTGACGGATGATGTCGAGTTATTGGTGGATTTCACCTCCGACAAAGGCAAGCTCAAAAAGAATCTCGACTCCCTCAGGAAAAAAGCTTTTGGCAGCCATCTGGGGCGCAGCGAGCAATATAGCGCCTTGTTGGCAACCTTGCGCGAATTGGTCAAAAGCGAGGAGCGCCCAATTATTTTGTTCCAAACGGACGGCGACGAATTGTCTCGCCTGCAACCGCTTGGCGAAGCAATGCGCCCCGGTTTTGAAACCCGCGTAAAGCCCTATAGTTTTCAGGATATTTACACGACCGTCCAGAAATCGCGGGCGACCATTTACACCATCATCCCTGGCGTGCAATTGGCCGGGAAGTCGCCGGAAGAGCAACTTCGACGCGCGCGAGAAGTCTATGCGCAACGCCTGCATTCGATGCGGAAACGCATGGGAGAGGAGCCGGTTGAGGCGTTTTTGGCGAGGATGCGACAAATGCCTGATAGCTATTTCCAGCCCATGCTGACGATGCAACATCGGCAACAGTTAGCCGCCGCTGGAATCGCCAAATTGACAGGCGGCTGGGCTGAATTTCTGGAGTCGCCGGAACAGGCAGCGGCCATTTATGATCGCATTCTGGCGGGCATCAATCGCCGCTATATCATTGGCTATTACCCCGCCAATGAAGCACGTGATGGCAAATTGCGGAAAGTGAAAATTGAAGTGAAAGGGCATCCTGAATACAGGATTTTAGGCAAGCAATCGTACTACGCGAAAGAGGGAGAAAAGTAATGGCGAATAGGCGACAGGGCGATGGGGCGATTTGAGGCCAAGTTGGCCATCCCGCTGATTGATCTTCGCCCTACTCGCCCTGTCGCCCCGTCACCTTACACTTCCAGCTTCCACGGCTTGCGATACGGGCGCGAAAGCATTTGATTGGCTTCGCGGTCGCCGAGGAACAATTCACGCTCAGCATCCCATTTCAGCATTCGATTCAACCGCGTCGCAATATTGCCGAGGTGGCACATCGCGGCGGTTAAATGACCCTCTTCGACATCGGCATTCGGACGTTTGCGGCTCTTCACGCAATCCAGGAAGTTGCGAATGTGGAGCGTTTGGGCCTCGTTGCCGTCGCCTTTCATTTCCATTGGTTGCATCGCGGGCGTCGTATTTTTGCTGATGGCTTTCCACACTTCAGGCGTGACGGTGAATCCGCCGCGCATAATGCTGAGCGTGCCTTTCGTGCCGTGAAAGACCAAATACTCATCGCGTTGCCGATTGACCTCACGGCCCGACCACGTCACGACGGCATTCGGGAATTGATACAGCACTTCCTGTACATCGGGCGTTTCGCCACCGTCTTTGATTTCATAGCGACCACCGAATGATGCGACCGCGCTTGGCGCTTTAGCCTGCAAGGCCCAGCGCGCGATGTCCAGATTGTGCGCGCCCCAGTTCGTCATTTGCCCGCCGGAATAATCCCAGAACCAGCGGAAGTGATACAGAAAGCGGAACGGATCGTAGGGCACTTTCGGCGCGGGACCGAGGTACATATCCCAGTTCAAATCCTGCGGGCAATCCGTTTTTCCGTTCAATGCCCATTCTGGCTTGAAGCCCGGCACAACGTTGCGCGTAAAGCCTACGGTGATTTTATGCACGGCACCGATTTCGCCGTTCTGCACGATTTGTACAGCACGTTGAAAATGCGGGCCGGATCGCTGCTGGCTGCCGGTTTGCACGACACGATTGTGCTTGCGCGCGGCTTCGAGCATCTTGCGGCCTTCGGCTACGGTCAGCGACAGCGGCTTTTCGCAATACACATCTTTGCCGGCCTGACAGCCCAACACGGTGGGCAGCGCGTGCCAATGGTCCGGCGTTGCTACGACAATGGCGTCCACGTCTTTCATTTCCAGCACGCGGCGGAAATCTTCGTGGATTGCCACTTTGCCGGATGCCGTTGCGGCTGAAGCGGTCGCCGCTTTTTCCGCGTTTGTTTTGTAGACATCGCACACGGCAACGGGATTGGCGTCGGGTTGTTTCAGAAAAATATTCCAGATTTGCATGCCGCGATCTCCACAACCAATCAGGCTGAGGTTGATGCGATCATTTGCGCCCAGAATTCGTGAATAGCCCAGCGCCGTGGAGGCCGTCACAGCCAGTGAAGTCTTGGTAAAATCTCTTCGGTTCATGTTTATTACTTCCTTCAGTCAAGGTTTCTTGATTTCAATGTAATGCTGCGTCGTCAAATCGTTGTACGAATCATACAGTCCTTCATCAAAGTCTTTTATGAACACGTTCATATATTGGAGCAGTGTCGTCAGCCGATGACCAGGGACTTGCGCGGGATGCCCCCAACGTCCAACTGCCGCGCGAATAAACAAGCTTTTTTCCGTCATTGGCAATTTCTTGATGTTATTCGCAAAGGCCGCAAAGACATTGCTGCTGAACAAATATTGCTCAACGTTCGAGGTGTAATACGCCGTCACGGTCAGACCGTTTTTCTTGAGATACGCGCCGACCGAGGCGATGGCTTTGCTGCCGCCAAAATCACCAACGACCGGGATGATTAAATTCTTACGGTGCATCCCGCGCACGAATTCAAAATCTTCCACGCTTGCCAGAAAATTGCCTTGCTTTCCGTATTGATCGGGCTGCGCGATGATTTCGCCGAGGGTTGGAAACGTGCTATTGCCCCAACTTCCTTCAACGCGATACGCAATGCCCAAGCCATCGTCACGGAAGTTTTTGTACACATACTCCAGGCTTTTCTGATCGGCATCCGACAGTGGAAATTGAAACTCTTCCTGAATCGTCTTGCGAATCGCGGCCAGGTTTTCCGTGTAGGCTTTTTCATCCGCTGCCGTCCGGCTGAAAAAGGCTAACAACTCATTGATTGGCGCGTCGGCAGCGGGCGCTTTTTCTTTCGGCAAAGGTTTGCTCAACAACCGCGAAAAGAATTGCGGGCGCGTTGGCGACAGGTGAAACACCGCCTTGTACATCAAATGCTGGATGATGGCTTGACGACGAATATCAATGATAAATGCAATGCGCGGGCGAATCTTGGCGATGTAGGTGAAATTCTGTTCTGGCCCGACGCCGATGTACGCGCCTCCGCTCGCGCCAATCTCGCGCATCTTTTCTACGACGTGTAAATACGAAGTCTCGTTTGAGGTGAAATTGTCCGAGCGGAAATAGCCTCCCTCTTCGGAAAGCTCTCGACTAAGCCGCGAAAATTCGGCGGCAGACAAACTTTCCGGTGCTTTGGCTGGCGCAACCTGAGGTGCTTGCGCGACAACAGTTGCAATATCGGCGGTGAGCCACAAAACAAGGCTCAAAAAGAAAGGCAGAAAACGAGACTTTGGTTTCATACAACTCCCAATCAGTAGGTTTTGCTTCAGGCACTCAGCGTTTGTGCGCCTGTTTGGCCTGCCAGGCGGGGTACTCTTTTTGTAACAACGTGGCAGGCGCGTTCGTGTACCAACTATAACCCACTCGTCGTTCGTGTTCTATCTCAGCGAGAGTGGATTTGATAATTCCATCGCGCCCACAAAAAATCGGACGATTTGTGTTGATGTCGTAAAACCGTGCCCACAGCGGAGCCGCCTTTGCATCCGGCACGACAACACGATCATAGCCGCGCGGAAACGATTCATCGCGTTGTTCGACGACTTTGATGCCCGTGATCTTCGCTTGCTCAAACCACGCGACCGCCGCGTTAATGGCCGCGCTGATTTCCGGCGTCGGATTTTCAACACTCATCAAATACCGCACGATGCCGACGCTTTCCGAACCGCTCAGCGAAATCTTTTCATACGCACGCGCAGGGGCAGGTGCCAGCATAGTTTCATCGTGCTGCGCACACCACACGGTTTTCTTACCGTTCACGACGACCTGCGTTTTCAAAATGATGTCGAGTCCTTTGGCAATCGCGCGTTCCGTTTTGGCTCGCCGCGCTTCGTCTACAAACGCAAACCCAGGTTGCTTCTGTGCAATCGCGCGCAACAATTCCATCACGCCAATCATCGCGTTGTCGTTGTAGGTGATGTGTGTGTAGTAGCCTTTGCGCAGCGGATAATATTGCGGCCAGCCGCCATTTGCGTATTGCGCCGCCAGCAAGTAGTCCAAGCCTTTCAGGAACGCGGCCTGGATGCCTTCGTGCTTGGTTGCCGCGATGACTTTGGCGAAATAGTGCAATTGCGCCACGGTCGCACCGTTGTCAATCGTCGAATACGGTGCATCTTTTTCCGCGAGGATTTTCGCGCGTTCGGCGGGGGCGAGTGGCGTTGCCATCTCAGTGTTTTTATCCCAGCCTCCGTTGTCGCGTTGATACAGCAACACATTCTCGGCAATCTGCATCGCTTCTGCGCTGCTGTACCATTCCGCACTTTGTTGCAGCGCATTACGCCAATTAACGCGTAGCTTATTCATCACCGCATCCGACACCGCAAAGACAGTTCCGTGCCGCACGCCTTTCGGGAAATCAATCTTGTCCGTGATCGTTTCCCACGTTTTCCAGTCGCGCGTTTTGACTGCGCCGTAGCGATGATCGCGGTACATATCGTAGTACACCATCCATTCGCCATTGATCTTGATGACAGTCGCGCCTTCAACCCAATCCATCGTGAATTTATCGGAAGCTTTGCTGTACGGCCCCGCAGCCTTATCGCTGGTCGCAAGGCGCAGATGCTTTTTCGCTGTCGGCAATTCCGTTTCATCTTTGACAACCATCACGAAGCGACTCCCATCCTGAACAAGCGTCGCATCAATCACATTGAATCCGCCGTCATAAAACAGCGCGGCCTGGCTGTAGCTCACGAAATCTTTCGTCGTCACAGAGTAGATGCGATGGTTGCGGCCTTTGCCGGCGGAGCCTGCGGTTTCAGGAAATTTACCGGGAATCGTGGTTGACCAAAAGATCAAATATTGTTTGTTTGCGGCGTCGTAAAAGATTTCTGGTGCCCAGCAATTCATCGCGGTTGGTTCGTGCGCCATTACGGGAATCGCTTTTTGCTCTGACCAATTGATGAGGTCTTTGGAATGTGCAATGCCAATGTCGCGGCCTTCCCAGCCCGTCGTCCAAACCATATGAAAGACGCCCTCTGGCCCCTGTAAAATGCACGGATCGCGCATCAGTTTTTGGCTTCCGACCATTGGCGTCAGGTAGGATTTGCCGCCGTTGAGCGCACTCCATTTCAACCCATCGCGGCTGTGCATCAGGTGCAATCCGTCTTCGCCGTTGCCAGTAAAATAGGCGAACAGATAGTTCGTGCTTTGCGCCGCGCAATTCAGCGCAAGGCTCAAAAGCAACGCAAGCGCAAACCCAAATCTTGAATGCCAATGTTTCATGACGTTTCTCAGCTCAGCGTTGTCGGAATGTCCAGACGAACGTGCTTTTCAGCGGATTGATTCGCGGTCACCACCGCAATCGCCGACTTCATCGCTTTTTCCGGGCCGCCACGAATCGCGCTGCCAGTGCGGACGGCGGCGCAAAATTCGGCGATTTCATTTTTGTACGAGATGTTGCGATCAATCTGGCCCGGCGTCGCGGCGGCATTGACTGTGCGACCGGGCGCATCGGCGGCGCGAGTGGCGGAACTGTCCGCAATGGGTGCGGCGGTTTGCTTCGTGACTTCGACTTTCGTCAATGTTTCATTGCCTTCGGGAAACAGGTAAACTTCGATTTCGTTCTGTAAAATCAAGGTTCCTTTCGTTCCCATAAACATTTCGTAGTGGTCTTCAAAGGCGTTCGATTCAATCGAAGAAAATGTCGCCGTGCGTCCACCGGGATACTCAAACGTCGCGTAAACGTGATCGTTGACTTCGCGCCCGTCGTTGTGGCGCGCGATGCCGCCCGTGCAATACACGGCGCTCGGAGCTGCTTCAAAAAACCAGTTCGTCGCGGTCAGCAAATGGCTGCCGAGTTCTGCAACCAAACCTTCGGAATACTGTTTGTACAACCGCCAGTTGACCAAATGTTCCCAATCGGGATAGCCGTATTTGCTCGGATCAAAATTTGCGGTGGGCGGTTCTTCCTTGCGCCGCCAATTCCCATTGCGATGCCACACGAGCCGCGCGAAATAGACATCGCCGATCACACCCTGCTTGACGATGTTGTTATAGGAAGCCTGATAGACGGGGTTGTAATAGCGTTGGTAGCCGATTTCGAGAATGCGTTTGTTGCGATCTCTGGCTTCGATCATACGCTGACAATCGGCCTGCGTTTTCGCCATCATCTTTTCGCATAGCACGTGTTTGCCTGCGTCCAGACAACCGATGGCGATTTCGGCATGCGCCCACAATGGCACAGCGATGATGACGGCTTCGAGGTCTTCTTTTTGCAGCATCTCGCGCCAGTCTTCGTATTGCTTTGGCTCCGCCCATCCCGCTTTGACCATTGATTCCGCAATCGCGCCGCGCCGTTTTGGATTGATGTCGCAGATGGCTCTCAGGTCAATGAATTCTTTCTGACACTGCCCAATCAAACCGCGCCCCATGCCGCCTGTGCCGATGACTGCGGCTTTGACGGGACCGCCTTTCAACGGGCCGCGCGCCGCGACGGCTGCGCCCAAGGCTGCCAGCGCAGGCGTTCCTGCTAAGACTTTCAGAAAATTGCGTCGCCCTTGTTCTTTTTGTTCATCGGTTAGGTTCATCGTGATCCTTTCGTTCTTTCCACGTAGTAGCAAATTTATTTGCTTCGCGTAGTAGCGAATGGATTCGCTACTACGCGATCCGTAGCTTGATCCTATTGTGCTGACACGCCTCGCACCCCAACTGTGTTTCTGCTGCGCCACAACAAATCTAAGCCTGCGATTGCGCCAGTATTGAAAGCTAATAGCACCAGCACCGCTGCGCCTTCGATCAGCGTTTTGTTGACAAATAAATAGGTGCCTTCATTGCCTAGCTGCGGACTGCCGCTGGTCGGAATCGCCAGCACATAAAACATCGCCAACAACAACAACGCGCCCCAGCAACCAAGCCGGGTGAATAATCCAAGCAATAACGACAGACCAATCAGCAACAATCCGATTTTGACCGCGCCATCTATCCACCCAATCCAGCCTTTGTTTGCCATTGCTTGAAAGATTGGGGCCAGCGGCCCTGTCGCAGCTTTCAAATATCCGGCGGATGTCCACGCGGCCAGCGGTTTGCCGTCCGAACTCCAACCCGGCAGCATCAGTTTGTAGTAGCCTTCGTACAGGAAATGCCAGCCAA
Source organism: Blastocatellia bacterium (assembly GCA_016789725.1). Classification (GTDB taxonomy): domain Bacteria; phylum Acidobacteriota; class Blastocatellia; order RBC074; family RBC074; genus JAFDVL01. The sequence goes on from JAEUQN010000045.1 coordinate 27,753, forward strand.
TCAAAGTGCGCAGGGCGATCAGCGCGATTTGTTGCATTAAGGTCAGGGGCGTTGCGTTATTCATAAATGATTTCCACCTCGCAATGATTGCTTTGGCCGATCAGGACGGGCTGCGCCTCGCCGCGTTCCACCATCAACACCAACACGTCCGAATGCGCAGCGCAATACGCTTCAGCAAGCTCTTTGCCGCCCACATAAAACGCCGTTGCCAACGCATCGGTTAATGCAGCAGATGGCGCAATCACACTAACGGTGGTGACGCGATCCGCCGGTTGCCCCGAACGCGGATCAATGATGTGGCCATAGCGTCGGCCTTCGTATTCAAAAAACTGCTCTTCGCTGCCGCTGGTCGAAAGCGCCGCATCGCGCAAATGCACAATGGCGAGTCGCCGCTCTTGGTGTTCAGGATGCCGCACGCCGACTGTCCAGCCATTACCCGCGCCACGACCGAGCGCGAGAAAGCTGCTGGAACCTGCGCTCAGCAAGGCGTTGCCCAAACGATATTGTTTGGCAATGCAATCCAGCGCGTAGCCTTTGCCGATGCTGCCTAAATTGATTTTGACGCCGGATTGGGTGAAGCGGATCGTGCGCGCTTGCTCGTCAAACAACAGCTTGTCGTTGCCCGTGAAGGTCATTGCTGCCGTAATTTCATCCGGCGTTGGAATGCGGCCTTCACGTCGCAAGAAGCCCCAACATTGACTCAATGGGCTGGAAGTGATGTCGAATACGCCACCGGTTTCCGCTGCGATTTGTTGTGAACATTGCAACAGGGCAAAGAGTGCTGGCTCAACTGAAACAGCCTGTTCCGCTGCGTGTTGGTTGATGAAACTAACTTCGCTATCGTCCCGAAAAATCGTGAGTTGCGCTTCTAGTCGTTCGACCGCATCCAATGCTGCGGTGGCGACCTGCACGCCGTTCGCATTTCCGAGCGGCAATGTCACTTCAAAACGACACGCCATCGCGCGACGGCTGATATGCTGCCAATATCCATTGGCCGGTGCAGGGCGTGCGCCAGACAAATTCAGGAAGGCACGTCGTTTCAGCATACAACTCGATTACAGATTACACGCCCGCGAACGCCGAGAAGCCGCCATCCACCGGCACAACAATTCCAGTCACGAACGAAGACGCGGGCGAGAGCAACCACAACACTGCGCCGAGCAAATCTTCAGGATCGCCAAAGCGTCCCATCGGCGTGTGCGTAATGATGCTGTTGCCACGCGGTGTCAATTCGCCGGTTTCGACATTGGTCAGCAGCGAGCGATTTTGTTCGGTGATGAAAAAGCCCGGTGCGACGGCGTTGACACGAATGTTCGGTGAATACTCTTGCGCCAAATGCACGGCGAGCCATTTCGTGAAATTATCAATCGCGGCTTTGGCGGCGGAATAGCTGACTACGCGGGTCAACGGACGCAGCGCGCTCATTGAAGACACATTTAAAATCACGCCTTCTTTTTGTTCCGCGATGTGACGCCCGAAAATTTGCGTCGGCAAAATCGTGCCGTGCAAATTCAAATCGAAGACGTACCGAATCGCATCTTCCGGCAAAGTGAAAAAGCTGTTGCCCGGAATCGTCGTCGCCTTTGGACTGTTGCCACCGGCACCATTCAGCAAGCCATCAATACGCCCAAATTTGGCGATGACTGTTTCTGCGGCGGCTTGCAAGGTATCCACTTGCAGCACATCACCGGCTACGATGATCGCTTGCCCCGGCCCTTCCATTTGCGCCAGCAATGCCGCGCCTTTTTCTTCGCTGCGAGCCAGCACGGCGACGTTCGCGCCACAGCCAACTAAGGCCTTGACCATCGCGCCACACAAAATCCCCGTGCCGCCCGTAACCACGAATGTGCGGCCTGTGAAGTCGTAAAGTTTGAGAAGTTCTGCTTGATTCATTAACGTTCCTTTTTACTTTCCACGAAGCCACGCGAAGGAAACAGTAGAAATCAAAAGGCAAATGGCAAATATCAAAAGTTAAAAGGGCAGAAGATTATTTTTCTATTTTTGAAAAAGAAAAAATAAAGTGCCGACCTTTTGCCTTTTGGTTTTTGATATTTGCCTTTTGATTTAAAGTTCCTCACGCCTTCGCTGAAGAAAACTCAATCTGCGCTCACGGTTTTATTCACAGCATCAAACGGCGCGAAATGTTTGCCGAAGTGAATGGCAACCATTCGTGAATAAGTTTCTTCGCCTGCGCGCAACGTCGCAAAGAAGTGGTCACGGAACGGCGCGTGATGCAGCACCGAACCGAACGTCACGTGCAACACTTCGCGCGCGTGAAAATCATCCAGTAACGTCACGAGCTGATCGTCCGCCAAGCCATCTACATCGGCCATTTTGCTGACTTCAGCGGAGACGTGATATGTCGCGCGATCTGTGCCGTAACGCTCTTTGGCAAACGCGACGATTTCGCGGAACAGCGTCGGATTCAATTCGCCAATTGCGCGCAACGCTTCCAAGTAACTCGTGCCCGCCGTTTTCAAATGCACCAGATCGCCCGCCAGCCGCGAGGCAATCGGGTAAATGCTGAATTTATCCGAGCCGGAATGCAGGCTCAGTTTGTATGGCCCAAACGTGTGCGATACAGCCAAGTGCTGCGCAAACGATTTTTCAAATTCATCCAAGTCGCCGATGTAATCCACGCCCTTTTCAAAATCGCCGACATAACGTGGCGCAAGGCTGACCCATTTAACCCCGAGCCGTTTCAATTCGTGCGCGATGTAAATATGTTCCGCCAGCGTCGTGACGGTTTCGGTTTCGTCCACGCTCATTTCCAACTCGAACGGTTGGTCGTTCATTGCCTGTTCGAGATGACGATACATCTTGACCGTGTGTGCGACGACGCGCCCGTATTTCGCAGCGGCGCGCAGCAATTCTTCTTCCGTGATGGTGACGCTGAAGGAGCCAAGATCAATCGGCGCGCTGCTGAGCTGTCGTTGTAAATTTTCCCAAGAAGTTTCGAGTTCGTTCCAATCGAGCGCGGCGACTTTGGTGCGCAGCGTTTCGATGGCGTCGGTGTTGGCGTGATTGTCTACGTGTGCGCTGGGGTCAATCGTGTAGAACGTGTAGCCCGCCGCCACGCACGAATCCACATCTTCAGTCGTTTTCAAATGGTCGGCATCCGCGCCAAAGCCCTCGCGCCAGCCTTCCTGCAACACGCCCCACAACGCATCGTCCATCACTTCCTGCGGCGTGCGACCGGTGCGAGCGTTTTCGCGGATGGATTGCTGCGCCAAAATCGGAGCCATTGTCGAACGACGAATGGCTTGAATGTGACCGGGCGTCGCCAATCCCAAACGATCACCACATCCGGCAGATTTCGCCAGTCCGAGCGGCTTGGCAACGAGGAAGGAAAAGATCGTGCGCAACACGGCAGCATTGCTCGCATTCGTGTCGCAAACGGTCAATGTCAGCGCCGCGTCATCCAGCGAAACCGCACTCGAAGTGCCGGAAAACTTGCTGCTCAGCGCATCGCTACTGGACAAAATGCCGAGCTGTTTTTGATCGTCTTTGCGACCGAGAAAAAAGAGCGTGTTACTCGTCGTGGTCAGCGAACGCGGATACACTTGCAAGCCGCTCAGGTTGCCGAGTTCAGCCGCAAGTGATTGCGCTTCCGCTTCCGGCAACGCAGGTGCGAGGTTAGAGGAGTTGAGGTACTGCAAAAGTGTCATAAGAATTTTCTCTCTTGAATCTCAGGAACAGTACCGCGAGCGGTAGCGAGCGTGCTTCGCTTCCATAACTTTTCAGTAACGAGACACGCTCGCTACCACTCGCGGTACTGTTGCCCTATGCCAATGTGATTTGTAAACGTGTCACCGACGCGGGAGCGGCGCTGTAGGTAACGGTGCCATCATTGCGAATCGTCGCGCGCCCATCTTTCGGTGTGACGGCGTTGGGATTCGCAAAGCTGTTGTGCGCTTTGACATCGCTTGCCGCCAGAATCGTGACTTTGATCTCTTTGACCCTCGCACCGCGCAGCGCGATTTCGGTGTCGCGTGTTTGGGCGTGGTCAGGGTTCGTGATTGTGATCGTTAATTGATTGCCTTTGCGCGACGCAGATGTCGAAAGGCCGCGCAGCGTTGCTGGTTTGGCCGCTCGCAGGTAATTCGAGTGTGGAGCCGCCACCAATGTGCGCAACGATTCTCCGTTCTGATGCGCGGCAAACATATCGAAGACGTGATATGTCGGCGTGACTGCGAATTTGTCTTCGTGCGCGAAGAACAGCGCCTGCAAACAATTCACCAGTTGCGCGATGTTTGCCATTCCAACTTTGTCCGCGTGCCGATGGAACGTGTCGAGCGTCATTCCCGCCAGCACCGCATCGCGCATTGTGTTCTGCTGTCCGAGCAAATGCGTGTTGTGCAATTCGGTGCCGGGTTTGTACCACGCGCCCCATTCATCCACCACCAGCTTGACGCGATGTTGCCGATCAAATTCGCCCATAATCGCCCAATTGTCGGTGATGAGTTTTTCCACGCGGTCCGCTTCGGCAAGCAATTCGTAATATTCTTCGAGGGGGAAATTCAACCCGTCGCCTTTACCCTGCACCCAGTCGCTGGTGCGGCCCTGACTGACATTCCACGAATAGTGGTGCAAGGCCCAGCCCCACATTCGACCGAAGCCTCCTTTTTCGGCGAGCTTGCCAAAGAACTTGCGCGTCCAGCTTAAATCGCCGCCGTTCGGTCCCGATCCGACGAACGCTAGATTCATGCCCCAACGCGGAACCCATTCGGCAAAGCGGCGATATTCGACGACGTACTCTTCCGGCGCGAAGTTGCCGCCGCAGCCCCACGATTCGTTGCCGACGCCCCAATATTTCACTTTGTATGGTTCGCGCGATCCACCTGCCGCGCGCATCTCCGCGAGCGTCGTTGTCCCCGCTGGCGCGTTGCAATAATCCACCCATTCGTAAAAGTCTTTGGCGTTCAGGCTACGCAGGTTCGCGGCGAAGTACGGCTGCGATCCGGTCAATTGACAGAAGCGCGCGAAATCGTCCGTGCCGAATTGATTGGTGTCGTATTTCCACGGCCCGTCCGGCGCACCTTTCGGCCATTCGCCAGCATCCAGCCAGAAGTTTGGGCGGCGCGGGCGATCCTTCTTCGGCCCCACGCCATCGCGCCAATTGTAGCTGTCGGCAAAGCAGCCGCCGGGCCAGCGAATCACGCCCGGTTTCGTCTTTTGCAACGCATCAATCAACGCCTTGCGCATGCCGTTGACGTTCGGGATTTTGGAATTCTCGCCGACCCAAATGCCGTCGTAGACAACGCCGCCCAGATGCTCGACAAAATGCCCGTAAATTTCCGGCGCAATCGTGCCGATGGGTTCATTCAACAACACGTCAATGCGCGCATCGGCCAGCTTGGATTGCGGTGCAGAAGTACCGCGCCCGGTTAGCAACAACGCGCTGCTGCTTAATGCAGCACCAACAAATTCTCGTCGTTTCATATTGATTAATTGGTTGGTGCGGTACGGTCAGCAGTAGCGACCTGATTGGATTGGAGAAGCCACCAAGTCGCTACCGCTCCTCGTACCGTACCGAAGTTATTTCTCACAGTGTACCCGCAACACCGTTACGGATTGTGCGGGCAGAGAATGGTTGAATTCCGGCCCACTCACTTTCAGCGCCTGTTCTGTCGGCGCAACTTTTGTCGGCGCGGTCAAACTATTTTCCGCCGCCAGATCGTTGCTGGTCAGCACGATCACCTTACCGGCTTTCGTAGCCTTTGCGCCCGCCAGATTCAAGCGCACTTCTGTCGCAGTGGTTCCCGCGTTGACCAGTTTCACAATCACGTCGTTCGTTTTTGCGTCGCGTAGCGCCGAGGCGTAAACCTGCTTCGCTTCGCCGTTGCTGCGCACGGGCAGGACGTTTGTGCCGTGATGCGTGCCAAACAGTTTTTGCACGTAATAGCTCGGTGTGCCGAACGAACGCAGGTTGTCAAACCAGATCAGATTCGGCGACCACTGCCACGCATCCACGTGCCCAAACAACGGCGCATAGGAAGCCATCGTGACCACGTCTGAATTGCGCTCGACGCCTGTCAGAAAAGCCGCTTCCGCCAGCGCAGCTTCCCAATTGTTCGGTTTGTCCGGGCGACCTTTGACAGAAACGTGCCCAGCATATTCGCCCGCAAACACCTTCGGCCCTGTGCGCGGGTAATTATCGTAACGATGCACGTTGTCGTAAAACCATTTCGGCGGACGATAAAAATGCTCGTCCACTAAATCCGCATTCAGCCCACGAAACTGTTTCCACAGAAAATCAAAGCGGTCACCATCCGGGTTCGGCCCGGCGCTGGTGATGAGTTGAATGTTTGGATATTTCGCCTTGATCGCTTTCGCAAACGCTTCGTAACGAGGAATGTAATCCGGCCCCCATTGTTCGTTGCCAACACCGAGCAGCTTCATATTGAACGGCGCAGGATGTCCGAGTTCCGCGCGCTTGCGGCCCCACGTCGAAGCCACCGAACCATTCGCAAATTCAATCAAATCCAGCGCGTCCTGAATGTACGGATCAAGCTGATCCAACGGCGCAAGCTCGCCAGAATTAAACTGGCACGCCATCCCACAATTCAGGATCGGCAGCGGCTCCGCCCCGACGTCTTCGCATAACTGAAAGTATTCAAAAAAGCCCAGCCCGAAAGATTGAAAATAATCGTCCGGTGCGCGTTCAGGGTTGCGGGTGCGGAACTCCATATTCCAACGATTGATGATGAGCTTGCGTTCGGCGACTTCGCCAATCGTCGTTTTCCATTGATAACGTTCCGCCAGCGTGCGCCCTTCGACAATGCAGCCGCCGGGGAAACGAATGAAACCTGGTTTCATATCCGCCAGCAATTGCACCAAATCCGCGCGCAAGCCGTTGGGGCGGCCTTTCCACGTATTTTTCGGGAAAAGCGAAATCATATCTACCGCCACTGTCCCACTGGTTTCTGCGATGACATTGAGCTTAGCTTTGGCATCAGTTCCGTTCACGCGAATTGTGGCGCGATAGGTTTTCCAATCGCCTTTGATATTGCGGAGTTTCGTTTGCCCGATGACCTTGCCGCTGGCGTTGACCAATTCAATCCGCAGCGTGACCGGCGCGCCAGTGTTTTGTGCTTGCAGGGAAAATGCGTATTCCTTGCCCTGTTCCACACCAATGCCGCGAAAGCCGCTGTTTGTGATGCCGAATCCGCTGCCGGAGGCATTGAATTGCAGGTAATGGCGATTGTTTGTCGCCTGGCTTTCACGCTCCATCACGCGCGCCGAACCTTGCGCTCCGGTTTGGCTCCAACCCATCAGCGCGTTGGGAAATTCAAACGAACGATTCTTAATTAACTCGGCGTAAATGCCGCCATCCGCGCCAAAATTGATGTCCTCAAAAAAAATCCCGAACTGGTATGGCGTCATGGCTGCACCGGGTTGATTGACCTGCACTTCAATCACAGGCGTTTGCGCTTCGAGGTTCAGTGCCATAAACACAGCCAATAGAACTGCGCTGAATGATGCAGCGATTCGATTCATAATCGTTCCCTAAAAGCCCGCAGGTATTTCGTTTGTGAGAGTAATCCAATTTGGATAAACCAATGTACAGCGATTTTACGCATCTGTAAAATTCATTCTCCCGAACATGATAATCGGTTTTTCCGATGTGGAAGGCAGATGTCTCGCCACACTGTTCTTCCATATACAAACCTACGGCCCATTCGCAATTCCCCCCGCACTGATTCAAACTGTCAAAAGGTAGTTGATCTCAACGTATAAATACGTTATTCTCCGGTCAACGTATTTATACGTTGAAAAAAAAGGAGACCTGGAAATGCCGCGAAAGCCCTCGAAAACGTTTACGGACAAAGAACTCGAAATCATGAATATCGTCTGGAATCTCGGCGAAGCAACTGCCCGTCAGATTCAAGAAGCCTTGCCTGGCGAGCGACATTACAACTCGGTGTTGACGATCATTCGCGTACTCGAACGCAAAGGTCATCTCACGCATCGCACAACCGCTGACGCCGGCAAAGCGCACGTCTATCGTGCGAAGGCGGCGCAGGAGAAAGCGCAGCGCAAAGTCCTAAGTCACCTTATCAAACAAGTGTTCGGTGGCTCGCCCGCGTCGCTCGTTCTGCATTTGGTTGAGACGGGTGAATTGACGGAAAACGATTTACAAGAGGCGCGACAATTGATCGCCAACAAAAAGAAAGAAGGCAAAGCATGAACATCGAACTTGAATTCGCGCAGGCGGGCGCAGTGTGGCTGCTCGCATGGAGTTGGCAGGCATTTTTGCTGCTCGGTGTCGTGTGGCTGATGCTAAAACTGAGCCGTACGGAATCGCCGGTTGTGCGGCATCACGTTTGGCTGGCGGGTTTGCTGGCGATAACGCTGCTGCCATTGTTTGCCTTCTTTGCCAGCCAATTGCCCGCGCCGCACCGCGACGAAACCGCCTATGTTTATTGGCTGGAATTACCACAGACAATTACGGCCCCTGCCCCTGTCGCAGCGGTCAAAGCCGTACCAGAAACAATTTCAGGCGCGGCGCAAGATTGGCATTATTTGTTGGGGCCACTCGCATTTTTGGCGTGGCTCATTGGTTTTGGATTGGCATTGCTGTCTTTCGGCGCAGGTTTGCTGACAACGCTGCGACTGCGTCGTTCAGTCCGCTTGGTTTCGCTGTCGGAATTGGGTTGCGGCCTCACCGGGCAGACGCACATCGGGCTTTCATCAGAAGCGCAATCCCCCATGTTAATAGGGCTATTACGGCCTTTGATTGTGCTGCCTGCGGATATTTTGGATTGGACTAATGCGGATGAACGGCGTGCGATGGTGCAGCACGAACTCGCGCATTTAGCGCGGCGCGATCATTACGTCAATGCGCTGCAATCATTGCTCAGTGCGGTGTTCTTTTTCCACCCAATGGTGCGTTTTGCCTGTCGTCAGGTGACGTTGGAGCGCGAATTGGCCTGTGATGATCGTGTCGTCAGCCTCGGGGCGGATTCTGTGACGTATGCCGAAAGTATTCTCAAAGTTGCCGAACGCAATATCGTGCCGCGCGGCTTACACCAACCGGCGTTTTTTTCCACCAAACAATTGCTCGAAAGGAGACTCTCTATGATTCTGAACCCTGATCGTTTGCGCACGATCAAGCCTTCGTGGCGCTATCTGTTGTTGCCTGTCGGTTTGATCGCGGTAATAGCTGTGATGCTCACCTCTGGCAGCATTGCAGGCAAAAGCCAGAGCCAGCCCAACACACAAGATGATGATTTGGTCGAACGCGCAGTGACCAATCCTGATTTGAACATTCGCTTGGTTGCGGTGCAGCGCCTGGCTCAAATCAAAGGCGAGCGTGGCACGTTGTCGCTGACGGAAGTCTATCAACGGACGGACGATGACAGCATTAAAGAAGCTGTCATTCGGAGCCTGGGCGCGCGAAATGAATTTGCTCCGTTGTCTGCGATTCGTCAGGTGGAAGGAAACAAGCGGCTGGCAGATTTAACCTGGGAAGAAAGCAAAGGCATTATGAACCGTCAGTCCCAAACCTTCCGCGAAAAGAATCCGGGGGTTCCGCCACCGCCACCACCGCCACCACCACCGCCGATGCGTAATTCCTTGCCGCGCGACGATTATCAATTTGAAGTGATTGGCGATCAGGCGCGAGCCTTGCTCAAACCGTTAGGCTTCGGCGTCACGCACGTTGCTGGAAAGCAAATGATGAAGATGAAGTTGCCCAGTTTCACCGTCCTCACGCCACAGATGGCGTATCAGGGTGGAGCCCTTTTCGCCTTGGATCGTTTTGAAATCGAACTGACGGACGGACATAAGTTGTATGGTGTAGGTACGCTGCGGGTGCTGGCGAAAAAAGATTCGGTTGAATACTCGCTGACGACAGGCGGCGGGATTTATCTGGACGCCGCGCACACGCAAAAGGTCGGATTGTCGGAATTTTTGAAGTAACCTTTTTCCTTATCCACGAAGCCACACGAAGAATCACGAAGAAATTCCGTACAACACCAGCTTCGTGTTCCTTCGTGTGGCTTCGTGGAAGAAAAACCTCAGCGCAAATACTTCTCAAACCAATCCAGCACGCGCTGCAAATTGTCTACGCGATGTTTCGGTTCGCGGATGCCGTGGCCTTCGCGCGGGTACCGCACCAGCACCGTGTCTACGCCGCGCATTTTCAGCGCCGTGTACATTTCTTCGGCTTGTGTGATGTGAACGTCGTTGTCTGCTTCGCCGTGAACGAGCATCGTTGGCGTCTTCACGTTCTTGATGTGTTTGAGCGGCGAGCGTTCCCACAGCTTGTCGTAGTTGTCCCACGGCATTCCGCCAAACTCCGCGTGAATCAAATCCTGATAGAGCGAGGTCGAATAAAAGCTGATCAGATTCGACAAACTCGCCGAAGCAATCGCAGCCTTGAAGCGGTCGGTTTGCGTGACAATCCAGTTCGTCATATAGCCGCCGTAGCTGCCGCCCATCACGCCCATCCGGTCTTTGTCGAGGAAGGGAAACTTTTCGAGCGCAACATCTACGCCGCGCATCAAATCGCGGTAATCGCCGCCGCCCCAATCGTTCACACATCCATCGGAAAACTTCTGTCCGTAGCCCGATGACCCGCGCGGATTGATGAGCAGCACGCCGTAGCCTTTCGCCGCCAACGCCTGTACTGTCGCATTGAAATTGTACCCGTGCATCCCGTGTGGCCCGCCGTGAATGTAAAGAATCACCGGATATTTCTTGAGATTCTTATCATTCACACATTCACGATGTGTTTGTTCAATTTGGGACAGGAGTTTTCTTATGTCAGGGTCATTATCATTATAGTTGCTATATTTTCTACTGTACCGAAGTTGCCGATACCATTTAACTAAATCTGCTGACTTTTCTTCTGGCTTAGGAACATCTAAATACGCCGACTGAGTATGAAGACTGGTTGGCGGCAAAAGCCAGCACTGAATATCAAGTTGATCGCTTTTAGCTTTGAACTCAAGCATTCTTGTATCTTCTACCTGCGAATGGAACGATTCGTTATGCTTGGTTAGCGATTTGGCCCATCCTTGATACGAATCTTCTGACTGTAGCCGAACTTCAGCGCCTCTGAACTCATCAGCAAAAATGTAAGCGTAGGTTCGTCGCTGCTCCTCGAACTGAGTGACAGCGAAATTCGAGATCGTTCCAAACTCGGACGTCAATGGCCGATTGCTACCTTGCATAGACGCATAAACTGTTGTTTGCCCTTCACTGCTGACAGCGAAAACAATGCCCTTGCTATTTGGTAACCATCTAACCATTGAGACTCTTCTGTCAATCACACCGCTGAAATCCTTTGCACTTCCGCCGTTCGCTGGCATCACCCACGCATGTGCATCTTCCGCCACGCTATCAATCGTCGTCACATCGCGCGTCGTCGCCAGATATGCAATCTGACTGCCGTCTGGCGAAAACACGGGTTGCCATTCGCAGCCCTTTGTTTTCGTCAGTTGCCGTACGTTGCCGCTCTCGACATTCACCACAAACAAATCCGAGTTGTTGACCTTGTCGGGATCGGGTTCGTGATTCGAGACAAACACAACTTCTTCGCCCTTCGGCGACCAGTGAATCGAATGCTCGGCGTAGTTGCCACTCGTCAATTGGCGCACCTGCTTCGTCGTCACATCCACGATGAAGATGTGCGATTGCAGGTTGTCGGAAAACGCTGTGCGCGATTTGTACTGCAACCGCGTGATGACGCGCACGTCGTCGGTGTAGTTTTGCTGCTTCGCCTGCTGCGTTTTGTAATCCGCCTCGAGTTGCGCGATTTGTTCCGCGCTGCGGCCTTGTGCTTTCAAAATCATGTCGCGCGTGGCTTGCGGCAAGCGCATCAATTCATCGGTCGTGATGCCGCGCATCAATCGTTCCGTCATCGGGTTGGTCGGCGGCAGAATTTTCGGATCGCTCAGGAACGCGATGCGCTTGCTGTCGGGCGACCACGTCAAGCTTTCGCCTGCTTTATTGAAGAAGAAATTTGTGCGCGCGACGCGCGAAACCATTTGTGCTTCGCCGTTGTCAGGATTGGCAATCCACAAGCCATCCTGCTTGTAAAACGCAATCCATTTGCCATCGGGCGACCAGCGCGGATTGTTGTCGTCGGCCTCGTCTTTTGTGAGCCGTTTCGGCTCACCGCCGCTCGTGCTAACAATCCAGATGTGCGTGACGTTGCGGGAACGATCTGCGCTGACTTCGGTCACGGTGTACGCCACGCGCGAACCGTCGGGCGCGATTTGGGCATCGGCGACTTCTTTGTAGTTGAAGAGGTCTTCGGGTTGTAAGCCGCGTTTGGATTGAGCCGAGAGAGAAAGAGAAAAGAAGAGAAGAATGATGATTGTTTTCATAATGATTTGCAGAGAGAAGGGTTTTTCACCGCAGAACGCGGAGGACTCGCAGAGTTGCGCAGAGAGAATTTTCTTTCCGTCTATTCCGTTATTTCCGTTTGTTCCGTCATCTCAAAAAACTCTCTGCGAACCCCTGCGCAACCTCTGCGCCTCTGCGGTGAATCATTCCGAACAATCAATCGCGCCCCGAAACGACCTCAACGCTCGCCTCTTCACGCAGCAAATAACTCACGATTACGCCCACTGCGAACGTTACGACCGACCCAATCAGCACGTACCATTGCCACGAA
>JAEUQN010000460.1 GCA_016789725.1 Blastocatellia bacterium
AGGCCGTTGCAAAAGGCTTCCGCGTCACCACGAACACGACGCTCTTCGACGGTGCCGACCCCAACTCCGTCCGCGCCTTCTTCGACGAAATGATGAGCGCCGGCGTTGAAGGCATGATGGTCTCCCCCGGCTACTCTTACGACAAGGCCCCGGACCAGAGCCACTTCCTCGGCCGTGCCCGCACGCGTGGCCTGTTCAGTACCATCCTCTCCAACCGAAAGGCGAACTGGCGCTTCAACATGTCGCCGTTGTTCCTGGAGTTCCTCATGGGCAAGCAGAGCTTCAAATGCACCCCCTGGGGCATGCCTACCTACAACATCTTCGGTTGGCAAAAACCCTGTTATTTGCTCCAGGACGGCTATGCCGATACTTATGCCGAACTGCTCAACGAAACGAATTGGGATGGTTACGGCACCGAATCGGGCAATCCCAAGTGCGCCAACTGCATGGTGCATTCAGGCTATGAGGCATCCGCGGTTGACTATACCTTCGGGTCGTTCAAGGGTTTCCTCGCCACCGCCCGCGCCACGCTCTTTGCTAAGTACGAAGACAAGGCCGCCTTGGCCGCCCTCGACAAGCACTTCAAACACCCCGCGCCGCTCGTCCAGATTCAGGTGAAGTCGAAAGACGAGGTCAACGTTTGAACCCGGATGAACTTGAAGTAGCTCCTGGCTTCCAACATGAGGAACTGCAGGGCCAAACCTGGGCCGCGGAGACCG
>JAEUQN010000461.1 GCA_016789725.1 Blastocatellia bacterium
TGGCAGCCCGATCGTGGCCACCCCGTGCTCCTTGTCGAAGGCGATGGCCCCGGCGAAGGTGCCATTGCCCCCGATCGCCACGAGCGCAGTGATGCCGGCGCGGTCCAGGCTGGCCTTGGCCTGAGCGCGACCCTCATTGGTGAGGAACCCCTTGCTCCTAGCTGAACGCAGCACCGTGCCGCCGCGCTGGATGATCCCGCTCACATCGCGCACCCCGAGCTCACGGATCCTGCCTTGGATCATGCCATCGTATCCACCCTCGATGCCGCTAACGCGAAGGCCGTGGTAATGGGCAGCACGCACCACGGCGCGAATGGCGGCGTTCATGCCGGGGGAGTCGCCTCCGGAAGTGAAAACACCGATGTGTGGTCGTTCCATGATCACCATGTTGGGACGGGGAAATTAGGCGCGAAAGGCAGGACGCAGGGGCGGTCGCCAACGTCGCCGTGGCAACGCTTTCACCGAAGTGCTTCAAGGAAAGCCCCGTTCAGGTGGTCCCCTTGGGTCGTGCGGCCTGATCGTGGATCTCGCGCAGCCGCAGCCGCAGGAGGCCATAACCCGGACAGTCCCGCCCGAGCAAGGCCCCAAGGCGGCGTCCCAGCTCGTAAGCCTTCGAGCCCTGGGTCGGGCCGCCCTGGAGAACGGCCGTGACCGCCGCAGGATGGGTCACCACCGCATCCTCCAGGCAGCTCTTCAAGGCCCGGCTGATCCGCTCATCC
>JAEUQN010000462.1 GCA_016789725.1 Blastocatellia bacterium
CCGTCCTCGTACACCGGCACTAAATCCATGCCGCAATCAGGAGCTTTGCCCGGCTTGTCGGATTTGTAAGCCGGGTGCATCGGGTCCTGCCAGTAAAGCACCTTCAACTGGGGCTTTGGTTCTGTAGCGGAGTGGTCGCCCGCCGAAGCCATTTCATTCGCAGTCTTCGCCTGAAAGAGGCTCTGCACGCGCGCGCGTTGCGTGTAGCCGATTACTGCCAAGCCAGCGATGAGCAGCAACACGAACCAACGAGTTGTAAAGCGTCGTTTCTTCGGTCGCTGCACAGGCTTGCCGTCGCTAAGTCTCACTGGCTCGACTGCAAGCAGGTTATCCTCCGCCTCAACGCCGATCTTTCCCCGTTGAAGTTCACCTTTTGGTTCGCTGGAACTTTGATTTTCTTGGTTGTCTCTGACCGGCATAATTGCGGCCCCTTTCTCCGATGAATGCTGACGTGGCTCTCAATCAGTCTCCGCCAGCTTTGCAGTACGGACTGCAGCAAGCGGCTGGAATCGCTGGTGAGCGCTTCCAGCCACTGCTTCGCCCGATTTCTGTGGCTTACTTGCCTTCCATCTCTTTCGCTCGCATCGTGTGGAACTTCGCCATCTCGTCAGCTTCCTGGGCGAGGGCTTCGGCAGCTTTGCTGTACTTCTCACAATGCAGCCGCATCTTTTTGATGTAAGGGTTTTCAGTGGAATCCTTTGGGTTTTTGGCAACCGTC
>JAEUQN010000463.1 GCA_016789725.1 Blastocatellia bacterium
ATCTTGCCCTGGACCGGCCCGCCGCCCTTAAGGTGCTCCTGCCACGTTATGCCGACGACCCGGAGTTTGTGGCGCGATTCCAGCGCGAAGCCCGGGCCTCCGCCAAGTTGAGCCATCCCAATATTGTCCAGATTTATGCGGTGGACATCGAGTCCGATCCCGCTTACATGGCCATGGAATACGTTGATGGCGAAACACTCGAAGCGCGGATCCAGCGGAGCGGCGCGCTTCCCTGGCGGCATGCCCTCAACGTCGTGTCGCAAGTGGCCTCGGCCCTGGCCTGCGCCCATGCCGCCGGGATCATTCACCGCGACATCAAGCCCGCCAATGTCCTCATCGACAAGGCGAATCGCACCCGCGTGGCGGACTTCGGCATTGCCAAGGTGATGGGTTCCCATACCCAGCTAACCAGCGCCCAGCACACCGTGGGCAGTCCCTGCTATATGTCGCCGGAGCAGTGTGGCGTGGGGGAGGTGTCGCCCGCGAGCGACCTGTTCTCCCTGGGCATCATGCTTTTTGAAATGCTCACCGGCACGGTTCCATTCAAGGGGGAAAGCGGTCTCGCGGTCATGCGCCAGATTACCACCGACGATATCCCGTCGGTCAGCCAGCAGGTGACCGGCCTTCCCCACGCGGTACAGGAACTGCTGGACGGACTCGCCGCCCGGGACCCCGGATTCAGGTACGGCTCGGCACAGCAGGTGATCGAAGAT
>JAEUQN010000464.1 GCA_016789725.1 Blastocatellia bacterium
CGTACAATAAAGCAAGAAATAGACGCAGCGGCGTAAGCTGGCAGACATTGTTTTGTGATGCGCCTCCACTAGGATGGCGAGTCTCATTGGCAGAAGGCGGCCTTGAAACTTCTTCGGCGGCCAATTCGTTAGCCTCTGCGCACGTTGAAGGAACCCCGTTATGATTGGCGAGACAATCTCACACTATCGCATCCTGGAACGCCTGGGCGCAGGCGGAATGGGCGAGGTCTATAAAGCAGAAGATTTGCGGCTGCACCGCCACGTCGCCTTGAAACTGCTGCTTGCGGATCGCGAACGGGATAACGATCAGGCCAAAGTGTTGCGCGCAAGGTTTTTGCGCGAAGCGCAGGCCGCTTCGGCGCTCAATCATCCGCACATTGCCACTATCTATGAAATTGACGAAATTGAACGCGAAGGCCAGCACTATAGCTTCATCGTGATGGAGTATGTCCCCGGACATACGCTGAAAGAAGCCGCCGCCACGCTGTCTGTCGCCGAAATCGTCGAGCTTGTCTTGCAACTGACCGATGCGCTGTCAGAAGCCCACCAACGCGGCATTGTCCATCGCGACATCAAACCGTCAAATGTGATCATCGGCGAACATCATCGCGCCAAGATACTGGATTTTGGTGTCGCCAAATACAATCCGCTGCCGGCGGATGATTCAAACACGGCCAGCCTGTATAGCACCGATGTGATGAAAACGATG
>JAEUQN010000465.1 GCA_016789725.1 Blastocatellia bacterium
TCATCCTGATCCCCAATTTTCAAACGCTGGCCAATTGGAGCAACAGCCGCCAAAACGCCACCGAACGCGGATTCGCCGTGGTCGAAAAATTCCAGACCGGAGGCAATACGCCGCCGCTTTCAATCACCGCTTCGCCGCGCTTGCTCAATGCGTTGTTTCAAGGAGAAAAGAGCAACGCGCCGACCATCTTCAATCGCGCGACGGCAAATGATGCGGTCGAATCGTTTGCCTTCAAGCCGGAAAAGACCGTCACCATCAACGTCGGCGTCAAATCTGAACCGGCCAGTACGCAAAACGTCATCGGCGTGATCGAAGGCAGCGATCCCGCGCTCAAGAGTGAATATATCGCCATCGGCGCGCATTACGATCACGTCGGCATCGGTAATCCCGTCAACGGCGACGCCATTTACAACGGCGCGGATGATGACGCCTCTGGCACGGTGGCGGTGCTGGCGATGGCCGAAGCTTTTGCCAAAGGGCCGCGTCCGAAACGTTCGATCCTGTTCATCTGGCACGCAGGCGAAGAGAAAGGTTTGTGGGGATCGCGGTATTTCACCGACTATCCGACAGTGCCGCTCGACAAAATCGTGGCTGATTTGAACATTGACATGATCGGGCGCACCAAAAAGGAAAATGACGTGCCTGCCAATCAGCCGTTGCCCAAACCGGGCGAAATCTTCCTGATCGGCCCGACGATGATGAGCC
>JAEUQN010000466.1 GCA_016789725.1 Blastocatellia bacterium
CTCAGGCGAGCAGGAATTGGTTCCCAGCAATGATTGAAGCGTGCGCGATAACAGCAATTGTCAATACGGATTTGCAAATGATGCATCCACCGAGCTTACCGATTTCAGACATTATTGCAGGAATCGCGCAACCTATACCCACCCAGTGAGTTGCGAATCCATATTGAGAATTGCTGGCGCGATAAGGATGATCGAGGCAAACCGTTGCTGGCACTTCTAATGCCGTTAATGTCCCTTCAGCAAATCTCTCAGTTTCCGGTGGCTTATGCAACTCTACAGCAAACTCATTGATGGCTTGCACTCAGAGACGATCATGTTCATTCCCGGACTCACAGGGTCGCACACTTGCTGGGATGAGCATTTTCTTTTCATTTTCAAGCTCTAAGTCAAAATCACAACAATCTGCTGCTCGCCACTCCAGCTTTGGCTATTCTCTGAAACCTGACATCGCGTATCTATAATTGCTGTATTTGGTTGAGCATTCGCGATGGTTCGTTGCTTTCAAATCGAATTGGTAAGACAACGATCATCAGGTCGGTTTGCTGGGTGCGGGTGTCTGTTTTCAGACACGAGGCAGTCTGTTATCCAGCACCTAAAACTCCAATAGCTGTCCTGGTCAATACCAACAGCCTTGCTGCTTATGCAATATCCCCCCATCTTTCAGCTAAAGTGACAGAAGAATGTCTTGCTGCTCAATCAT
>JAEUQN010000467.1:0-231 GCA_016789725.1 Blastocatellia bacterium
AAACTGGCTGCGAAGATCAAGACGAACCAGGCTTTGGGCCAGGCTCTCTGGGAAACCGGGAACGTTGATGCCCAACTCTTGGCAATCCTGCTAATCAATCCGAAGAATCTGTCTAACGACGAATTAGATCGGATGGTGCGGTCTGTCGCATTTTCCCATGTGGCGGACTGGCTCAGCTCTTATGTTGTCAGGCAACACTCTGACAAGGAAACTCTGCGCCAACGGTGGATG
>JAEUQN010000467.1:241-700 GCA_016789725.1 Blastocatellia bacterium
TGGGACTTAACGTCCGAACGAATCGGCAAGAGTCCTGAAGGGCTTGATCTGCCAGCGCTTCTGGATCGCATCGAATCCGAAATGGCAGACGCCGCTCCCGCAAAGCAATGGACGATGAACTTCTGTCTGGCAGGAATCGGCATCCACTTTCCCAAGCTTCGCACGCGAGCCATCGCCATCGGAGAAGCTTTGGGAATCTACCGCGATTATCCCGTTTCCAAAGGCTGCACCTCGCCGTTCGCTCCGATCTGGATCAACGAAATGGTTCGTCGGCAGGGTTGAGCCATCTGCAAAGTCCTGGCATTAACGCAAAGACGCCAAGCGGCAAAGGCGCGAAGCGGGCATAGGCACTGCGTTTTTTCATCTGACTGTTCAGGAGTCCGAAAATTGACAAACGGTGGAAATAGATTGATTATCATCGCCGCTTGGCCGAGCGATGAAAACGCAGAGTACGAATGC
>JAEUQN010000468.1 GCA_016789725.1 Blastocatellia bacterium
TCGCAATGTTGTCGGGCGAACAATTGCACTCAATGGGCAGAGTTACACCGTGATTGGAGTGATGCCGCCCAGCTTTGTGTTCCCATATGGCCCGGACGTGACGGAGCTTTGGGTTGGTACTGCCATGGACGCCGAAGGTCAAGCGCCCATTACCGGACAGCGCGGCAATCACACTATTGAAGCCATCGGTCGGTTGAAACCTGGTGTGACTTTAGGCGCAGCGCAGGCAGAAATGAGCCGGGTTGCCGAAGGGCTGGGCAAGCAATATCCAGAGATGAGCGGCGATTTAGGCATTCAGGTCGTTCCGTTTTACGAACGCATTGTCGGAAACGTCAGTTGGATGCTGTGGGTGTTGTTGGGCGCGGTTGGCTGTGTCTTGCTGATTGCCTGTGCCAACGTGGCGAATTTGCTGTTGGCGCGTGCGGTCGGACGGCAACGCGAAATCGCCATTCGCGCGGCGATGGGGGCCAATCGTTGGCGTGTGATTCGCCAATTGCTGACCGAAAGTGTGCTGATTTCTTTGTTGGGCGGAATCGCCGGATTGTTGTTGGCGTCTTGGGGCACGGACTTTTTGTTGTCGCTCGCCCCCAGAGCCGTGCCGCGCGTGGCTGAAACGGCATTGGATGGTCGTGTGTTGAGCTTTACGCTGGCGGTTTCTTTGCTGACTGGCATTTTGTTTGGGCTGGCTCCCGCTTTG
>JAEUQN010000469.1 GCA_016789725.1 Blastocatellia bacterium
TCACCTTCAATTGGCAATTCAAACAATTCAGGGCATTCCCAGTTCAGCTTACTCGGCACGCCAGCCGGACCGAATTCGCTGAGCAATTTCCAATGCTTGAGATCCGTCGATTCGTAAAACTGCACCTTTTTCTGCACAGCGAGCGAAACAACCATTACCCAGCGCTTAGTCGGTTCGAACCAGAACACTTTTGGGTCCCGAAAGTCCTTCTCACCGATATCCAGCACTGGATTCCCCGCGTACTTTGTCCAGGTTCGACCGAGGTCGTTGCTGAATGCGAGATCTTGCGTCTGACGATCTTGACCGTGTCCCGTAAAAATCGCGACCAATGGTGAACGATCTCCAGTACCGAATCCACTCGAATTGCCTGTGTCAACGACAGCACTCCCCGAGAAGTTCATAACGTTATACTCTTCGTGCAACGCTATTGGCAAATGCTTCCAATGCAGTAAATCTTTGCTGACCGCGTGTCCCCAACTCATGTGTCCCCATTCATTTTGCAGCGGGTTGTGTTGATAGAAGAGGTGATATTCCCCAGCGAAGTAGACCAGACCGTTGGGGTCGTTCATCCAATTAAGTTCGGGCGTGAAGTGGTATGCTGGCCGAAAGGTCTCTCGGTAATATTCCTTCGAGCGTCGATATTCATCGATTCTCCACAGCACTGTTCCGGTTCGTTGCTTATCGGTCAAAAGAAT
>JAEUQN010000046.1 GCA_016789725.1 Blastocatellia bacterium
TGCTCAAACATCAGCAAAATTATGACCCCCAGTACGCAATTTCCGCTTGACTCACAACACGGTATCTACTACGTGAATGGTGGTGTTCACTTCATCGTCAACAACGCTGCCATCGTTTCAATTCCATCCCACAAATTCTGCAAGCGAATGTTCTCGTTCGCGCTGTGCTGATTGTTGTCGTGGTTGGCGATGGGGATGCCAATAGCAGGCAGCTTCAGGATGTCCGTGAAGATGTACAACGGCACACTGCCGCCGAGGGTGGGCATTTTGACGGTTGTGCCGCGTGCGGCTTCGATGGCGGCAATGATCTGGCGCGAGACGGGCAAATCCATCGACGTGCGCGCGGCGTTGTAGCCGTCGCCTGCACGTGGTGTGATGGCCTTGATGACTTTGGGATATTTCAGGCGTGTAGCTTCGTCAGGTTCAGTCTCGACAATGTGCCAGCCTTGTTTGCGAATGTGCGCCAGGACGCGAGCAACTGCCGTGTTGTAATCAATGCCTTTGACGAGGCGAATGTCTATCGCCGCAGTCGCAGTTGAAGGAATCACATTGCGTGCTGTGGCTCCGGTCGAACCGCTCGTCAGCCCGCGAATATTGAGTGACGGTAGCATCAACGTTTCTTTCAGCTTCTTGCCTTTGCCTTCGGTAAAACCAATTTGCAATTCGCGTTTGAGGTCTTCGTCGTTGTCGGCGGCCTCGGCGAGCGCGCGTTGCTCGGTTGGACTGAGCGGTTCGATGCCTTTGTAATAATCCTCAATCAGCACACGCCCGTCGTCATCTTTCATCGAAGCCAGCAACCGCGCGAGCAGCATCGCCGGATTCGGTGCCCAGTTGCCGTAATGACCGCTGTGCAGTTCGCGGCGCGGGCCGTAGGCAGTCAATTCCAGTGTCGTCACGCCACGTGCGCCGAAGTAAATTTGTTGCTGCCGATTCTGATGCACCGGGCCATCGCAAATCAGCCAGACATCGCCTTTCACGTGCTCAGGATATTTCGCTACGATCTGTTCGAGATGCGGCGAACCAGCTTCTTCTTCGCCTTCAAAGAAAAACTTGATGTTGCTTGTGAGTGCAATCTTATTGGCTTTGAGTGCATCAAGCGCAGTGACGAGCGCAATGATCGGCGCTTTGTCGTCACCCGTGGCGCGCGCGTACAACCGCCATTCAGGGTTAAATGGCTGACCTTTGGCGGGGAAGGGAATGTCTTTGCCGCCTGCTTCGAGCGGGGCGGACCGCAGCGTGGGTGCAAATGGATCGCCGCCGACCCATTTGGCTGGTTCAACAGGTTGGCCGTCGTAATGCACGTAAAAAATCAGCGTGCGCGTTGCGCCGGGCGTTTTGATTTCGCCGTAGACGACGGGCGGCACATTCGGCACTTCGAGCAATTGCGGCGTGATGCCGCGCGCGGCGAGCATCTGCGAAATCAACTCGGCATTGCGGCGAATATTTGGTAGATCGGAGGCGACGTTCGGAATCGCCAGCAACCGCGTGAATTCGTTGATGATTTCCAATTCGTGCGTCTGCCGATGGGCGCGGGCGGCAGTGATGGCAGCGGGTTGCGCGATAGTGGCAATGGCGAACGCGAGCAGTAATAAGAGGGCGGTGATGAGCTTCAAGGCAATTCCTCAATGGTGAGATATTTCCACCGCAGAAACGCAGAGATTTACAGAAGGTTTCTCTGCGGACCTCTGCGCCTCTCTGCGGTGAAATCTTTTTCTTGCGCCTTAATCCAATCGCTTCACGCGGATGTTGCGATAGCGGACGACACTTTTGGGATCGTGGGCTTGAAAAGCAAATGTGCCTTTATCGAGCATGAGCGGCATGTCTTTGCCCGGTTGCCGATCAGCGGGCTGTTCCCAATCTACGGCAACTTTATCGTTGACCTTGACCGTGACGTGCTTGCCTTTGACGATGATGTGATAGGTGTACCATTCATTGTCGTTGACGAGTTGTTCTTTCACATTCACGACGTTGTATAAACTGCCGGTTCGCTTCCAATCGGTGTGCGTTTGATTGACTTGTACTTCAAAGCCCATTTTGGGGAAACCGATTTCCTGCCATTGCGTGTGGAAGTAAATTCCTCCGTTGGAGCCTGGCTCGGTCATGGCTTCGACTTTGTACTCAAAATTGACGAAGGGCTTAGAATCGCCGACGAAAAACAAATGGCTGCGTGGGCCTTTGGCGACAATCGCGCCATCTTGAATCGTCCAGCTATTTTTCTCTGGCTCAGAAATTTTCCAGCCGTTGAAAGTTTTACCGTCCCACAGCGTCTTGAAGCCTTTCTCCTTGACGGGCTTGTTCTTTTTGTCCTGCGCAGAAGCCGTACAGGTAATAAATAGGGATAACGTGATTGCTAACAGCGTGGTGATCTTTTTCATCTCGCTTGGTCTCCTAAAAAGTAATATTGAATTTGGGTTCGTGAAAGCACGGGCAGCATAACATTTGTCGCGCATTGTTGTCAGTATATCGGCTTCTGCGCGAATCTTTTTACGAAAGCCCTCAAAAAAAATCAGCAACCACTTGACAACGACCCCCCAGATCACTAATATCTGCCGCTTTGTGCATGTAAGGTCTTTGTCAGAGCAGCGACGCTAAGCGGTCTTAACTGTGCAGAGGCGTCGCGCAGCCAAGAAAAATGGCTGGAATTAGAGAATGTATTGTGGCGTCATCTTCGCAATTCACGCGAATCTTGCTTCTACGCAGTCTTCATTTAAGATTGCATCTTAAATTAAGTACGCCACAGAAAAACTCGGCGACTTGAGACGCCACATCTGCACACTTGCTAGACATCTCAAACTCTACAAGATCGAATTTTTGAACGCTTAGGCGCAGAATGCGCCTCATTGATGGCTGTTCGCTAAAACGGCCCCTTGATCGAAATATGCCGACGATTAATCAGTTAGTTCGCAAAGGACGTCAGAAAGTTAAATACAAAACTTCTAGCCCGGCGTTGCAAGCTTGTCCTCAACGACGAGGCGTGTGCGTGCAGGTGAAAACCCAAACGCCTAAGAAGCCGAACTCTGCGTTGCGCAAAATCGCACGTGTGCGTCTAACCAATCAGATTGAAGTTACTTCATACATTCCGGGAATCGGACATAATTTACAGGAGCACTCAATCGTATTGGTGCGCGGCGGACGTGTGAAGGATTTACCCGGAGTACGTTACCACATTGTGCGCGGTACGTTGGATGCGACTGGCGTGGCAAATCGTAAGCAAGGACGCTCCAAGTATGGAGCGAAGCGTCCGAAAGAAGGGGCCGCCGCCGGTAAAGGCGCACCGGCAAAGGGCGGAGCTAAGAAGAAGTAAGACGTTTAGTTAAGATTTGAGAGTAACGAAGATTTAGGAACTCAAGTATGCCAAGAAGAAGAGGAATTCCCAAGCGCGAAGTTTTGCCTGACCCGGTTTATAACAGCCCACTCGTGGCAAAGTTTGTCAATGCGTTGATGTGGGACGGCAAGAAATCAACCGCTGAGAGTATCTTGTATAGCGCATTCGACAAGATCAAAGAGAAAACGCAAGAAGACCCGCTCAAGATTTTCAAGAAGGCGATTGACAATATCTCGCCAAAGGTGGAAGTCAAATCCAAGCGTGTTGGTGGGGCGAACTATCAGGTTCCGGTCGAAGTCAATTCAGCACGTCGGCATGCCCTGGCAATGCGATGGTTGGTGCAATTCGCGCGTAATCGTGGCGAGAAAACGATGATGGACCGATTGGCGGGCGAAATCCTGGATGCTTCGCAAACCAAAGGGAACGCTGTTAAGAAGCGGGAAGATGTGCATCGTATGGCCGAAGCTAATAAGGCGTTCGCGCACTATCGCTGGTAATCGTAATTCATTAGGCGAAGGCAGATCGTAAACGCTCTTCGTCCCTCACGGCACCGTTTGATTTTTTAGTGTAGTTTTATGCCTAGAACAGAGCCTTTAAATAAATTCCGCAATATCGGCATCATGGCGCACATTGATGCTGGTAAGACGACGACGACTGAACGTATCCTTTTTTACACAGGGGTCAACTATAAGATCGGCGAAGTGCATGAAGGAACGGCCACGATGGATTGGATGGAGCAAGAACAGGAGCGTGGTATCACCATCACCTCTGCTGCCACGACTTGCTTCTGGAAGCGCAACAACGATAACTATCGCATTAACATTATTGACACGCCCGGTCACGTGGATTTCACCATCGAAGTCGAGCGCAGCTTGCGCGTTTTGGACGGCGCAGTAGCAGTCTTCGATGCGGTCGCTGGTGTTCAGCCACAGTCTGAAACAGTGTGGCGACAGGCAGATAAATACAATGTGCCGCGCATTGCATTCATTAACAAAATGGATCGCCCCGGCGCGGATTTCGATCACGCCGTGGACACGATTCGCACCCGCTTGAGCGCGAAGCCCGTGCCGATTCAAATGCCGATAGGCGCGGAAGACCAATTCAAAGGCGTCATTGACCTCATCGGCATGAAAGCCATTCTCTGGAAAGACGAGAGAATGGGTGCGGATTACTCAGTCGAAGACATTCCGGCGGATTTGCAAAGCGCGGCGGAAGCAGCGCGCGAGCAAATGATCGAAGCGTTAGCCGACGCCGACGATGATATCGCGACAAAATATCTGGAAGGCGAAACCATCAGCGACGATGAAATTCGTGGGGCGCTGCGACGTGGTTGTATCGCCATCAAATTGTTCCCGGTGATATGCGGCACGGCGTTCAAAAACAAAGGTGTGCAGACGTTGCTGGATGCGGTCGTAGATTACATGCCCTCGCCGATGGACATTCACGCGGTGACGGGTACTGACAAAAATGGCGATGAAGTCGAGCGCAAAGCTGACGACAAAGAGCCGTTCTCGGCGCTGGTCTTCAAGATCATGGCTGACAAGCACGTCGGACAATTGTCATTCACGCGCATTTACTCTGGTACGCTGAAGTCTGGTTCCTACGTTTACAACTCCACCAAAGGAAACAAAGAGCGCGTGGGCCGCATTATGAAAATGCACGCCAACAAGCGCGAAGACGTGGAAGAAGCATACGCGGGCGAAATCGTCGCGATTGCTGGTCTGAAACAAGCTACGACCGGAGACACGGTGTGCGACGACAACAACCCGGTGATCCTCGAAGCGATGGAATTCCCGACCCCCGTGATTTCTCTCGCGATTGAGCCGAAGACTCGTCAAGACCAGGAGAAACTTGGTCTCGCGCTCGGCAGGCTGGCGCAGGAAGACCCATCCTTTCGCGTTTCGACCGATCAGGAAACCAATCAAACGATCATCGCTGGCATGGGCGAATTGCACCTGGAAATCCTGGTGGATCGTTTGAAGCGCGAATACAACGTCGAAGCGAACGTCGGTAAACCGCAGGTTGCGTATCGCGAAACGATCAAGAAGCCAGCCAAGGGCGAAGAAAAATATGCTCGTCAAACTGGCGGTCGCGGTCAGTACGGTCACGCCGTGCTGGAAATTGAACCCGGCGAACCCGGTTCTGGGTTTGTGTTTGTCAACGAAATTGTAGGCGGTGCAATTCCGAAAGAATATATCAACCCCGTCCAAAAGGGCGTGGAAGAAGCAATGCAAGGCGGCATTATCGCAGGCTACGAAATGGTAGACGTAAAAGTCCGCTTGGTCTTCGGCAGCTACCACGAAGTTGACTCGTCGGAAATGGCGTTCAAGATCGCTGGTTCGATTGCGTTCAAGACCGCCGCGAAGAAGGCCAATCCGGTGTTGCTTGAACCAGTAATGAAGGTCGAAATTGTGACGCCCGAAGAGTATATGGGCAGCATCACAGGCGATTTAAGTTCGCGTCGTGGGCGCATCGAAGGCATGGAATCGCGGATGAGCACGCAAATCATCAAAGCGATGGTTCCGTTGGCTGCGATGTTTGGCTATGAAACGGATTTGCGTTCAATGACGCAAGGCCGCGCGGCGTCTTCGATGCACTTCGCGCATTATGAAGAAGCACCCAAGAGCGTGAGCGAAGAAATCATTGCCAAAGTGCAAGGCACGGCCAAGTAAATTTGAAATTTGACATCTCAGATTTGAGATTTTTGTAAAACCCTACGGAGTTACTCCGTACCTTAAATTCCACTTTGTTTTAAGGAGCGAAATTATCATGGCGAAAGAGAAATTTGACCGGTCGAAACCGCACGTAAATATTGGGACGATAGGACACGTGGATCACGGGAAGACGACCTTGACGGCAGCGATCACGAAGGTGTTAGCGAAACACAATCCGAAAATCACGGTCCGGGCCTTCGATTCGATTGACAATGCGCCGGAAGAGAAGGCGCGCGGGATCACAATTGCGACGGCGCACGTGGAATACGAGACGCCGAATCGTCACTATGCGCACGTGGATTGTCCGGGGCACGCCGATTATGTGAAGAACATGATCACGGGAGCGGCACAGATGGACGGAGCGATTCTGGTGGTGGCGGCGACGGACGGCCCGATGCCACAAACGCGGGAACACATTCTGCTGGCGCGGCAGGTGGGAGTGCCAGCCATTGTGGTGTTCATGAACAAAGTGGATATGGTGGACGATGAGGAGTTGCTGGACCTGGTCGAGCTGGAAGTGCGAGAGCTGCTGAGCAAGTACGAATTTCCGGGCGACGATATTCCGGTGATCCGTGGCAGCGCTCTGGGAGGGTTGAACGGAGAGCCGCAATGGGAAGCGAAGATTGATGAGTTGATGGCGGCAGTGGATAGTTTCATTCCGACTCCGGCGCGAGCGATAGATCAGCCGTTCCTGATGCCAGTGGAAGACATTTTCACGATTCAGGGACGAGGGACAGTGGCGACGGGAAGAGTGGAGCGAGGGATTGTGAAGGTGAACGAGCAGGTGGAGATTGTGGGGATTCGGGACACGCGCAACACGGTGGTGACAGGGGTGGAAATGTTCAAGAAGTTGTTGGATGAGGGGCGAGCCGGAGACAACGTGGGGTTGTTGTTGCGGGGGGTGGATCGCAAGGAGATTGAGAGAGGACAGGTGATTGTGAAGCCGGGGACGATCAAGCCGCACACGAAGTTCAAGGCGGAAGCGTATGTGTTGACGAAGGAAGAAGGAGGGCGGCACACGCCATTTTTCACGGGGTATCGTCCGCAGTTTTATTTTCGGACGACGGACGTGACGGGAGTGGCGCATTTGCCGGAGGGAGTGGAGATGGTGATGCCGGGGGATAACATTGCGATGGAGATTGAGTTGATTGCTCCGATTGCGATGGAGAAGGGATTGCGATTTGCGATCCGCGAAGGGGGCCGCACGGTCGGCGCTGGCACCGTCTCTGATATTGTTGAATAGGATTCAGGAACCAGGATTTAGGATTTAGACATTAAGTTGCTAGATCCTAAATCCCAAACCCTAAAACCTGGGTAATTATGCTGAACGAAAAAATCAGAATTCGCTTGAAAGCTTACGATTATCGCGTGTTGGATCAGTCCACCGCAGAAATCATTGAAACCGCCAAGCGCACGGGCGCGCGCGTTGCCGGGCCAATCCCGTTGCCGACGGTCAAGAACAAATGGACGGTTTTGAAATCGCCGCACGTTGATAAGAAATCACGTGAGCAATTTGAGATTCGTACCCACAAGCGACTTATGGATATTCTGGACCCAACCGCGCAGACAATGGAAGCCTTGATGAAGTTAGACTTGCCTGCGGGCGTAGATGCGGAAATCAAAGCTTTCGGACGAGATCGTCGGTAGTTCTTTTAGCAGAGCGAATCGTAATTATTTGAATTATATTAAGTTCGTCGTAAATCGCGAAAGTGATTTGCACTTGACGGAGTAAAAATACAATGGTGAACGGCATTATTGGAAAAAAGCTGGGAATGACGCAGATCTTTGCGGCAGATGGCACGGTGACGCCAGTGACGGTAGTCAAGGCCGGCCCCTGCGTCGTCGTGCAGCGCAAGACCGTTTCAACCGACGGCTACGAAGCCGTACAGTTAGGGTTTGTTGATGAGAAAGCCCCTAAAAAGGTCAACAAGCCGATGAAAGGTCATTTCGACAAGGCAGGCATTCCGCCGACGCGCGTCCTGAAAGAAGTTCGTGTGCAGAATGGCGACGACGCGAATGTCGGCGATAAAGTGTTAGTAGATCAGTTCGCGGAAAACGATCTGGTCGAAATCATTGGTACAAGCAAAGGGCGTGGTTTCGCAGGTTTTATCAAACGTCACGGATTTGGTGGCGGTCGCGATACGCACGGTTCGATGTTCCATCGTGCGCCAGGTTCGATTGGGGCATCGGCCTATCCTTCGCGTGTTATTAAAGGGACGCGGATGGCTGGTCACATGGGCGTTGAACGCAAGACGATCAAAAACCTGAAAGTCGTTCGTGTGAATGCCGATGAAAATCTGCTGTTGATTAAAGGTGCGCTACCCGGTCCGACCGGTGCTTACGTGCTAATCAAAAAAGTCAAAAAATAGTTTCTTCAAGGTTCAGCAATGCCGACGGTTGAAGTCAAAAATTTACAGAACCAAGTAGTGGGCGAAATCAGCCTCAGTGATGAGGTTTTCGGTGCGCCTTTGAACGAAGCGTTAATTTACGACGCGATCAAAAATTATCAAGCCAACCAGCGCCAAGGCACTTCTGCCACTAAAACGCGTGGTAACACGTCAGGTAGCGGCAAAAAGCTCTGGAAGCAAAAAGGCACAGGTCGCGCCCGTATTGCCAGTTTGCGCTCTCCGCTTTGGAAGGGCGGCGGTAATGTTCACGGCCCACAGCCACGCGATTGGAGCTATGAATTGCCCAAGAAAATGAAGCGCGGTGCTTTACGCTCGGCTTTGTCGGAGCGTTTGCGCGAGGGCAATTTGGTAGTGGTTGAAGACTTGAGTCTGAACGATCACAAAACCAAAAACTTTGTAGCCGCCGCGAAGGCGTTGGGACTCGATAAGCGCGCGTTGTTCGTAGATGCAAAATCTGCGGGCAATTTTGCTATCGCCTCTCGTAATGTGCCAGGCATTACACTGGCTTCGGATACGAACGTCAATATTTACGATGTCCTCTATCACGAGAAGATCGTGTTGACGCGCGAAGCCGTTAATGTTTTGCAGGAAAAATTGAGCAAGTAATGTTATGAAAACGATCTGGGATGTCATTAAAGCACCCGTTGTCACGGAAAAAGCCGTGAGCGAAAAAGATCGCCGCGCTGATGCTGGGGAAAAGCAATTGCTTTCCTTTATTGTCGCCCGCGATGCTAATAAATATTCCATTAAGCGCGCTGTTGAGACGATCTTTAAAGTTAAAGTGGATGCTGTTCGCGTTATTAATGGCAGTGGTAAACAAGTTCGTCGAGGACGACTTGTTGGTTCTAAGCCGGATTACAAGAAAGCATACGTCACTCTCAAAAAGGGTGAGCGCGTGATTGATTACGGCGATTCGATTTAGTTTTTATAAAGAGCCAGTCTTGACTGGAGTACGCAATGGGAATCAAAAAGCTAACACCTACAAGTCCAGCGCGACGTTATCAAACATATCTCACGAATGATGAGATCACGACGGACACGCCATATAAGCCGTTGACCGTCAGCAAGAAGCGCATTAGTGGACGCAACAACGCAGGCAAGTTGACGGTGCGTCATCGCGGTGGCGGTCACAAACGTCACTATCGGATTGTTGATTTCAAGCGCGATAAGGCAGGAATCCCTGCCAAAGTTGCAACGATTGAGTACGATCCGAATCGCTCCGCGCGAATCGCCTTGCTAAATTATGCTGATGGCGAAAAGCGATATATTCTTGCTCCGGTGGGATTGAAAGTTGGGCAAGCAATTGTTTCAGGAGCCGAAGCCGATATTCTGATTGGCAATGCACTCCCTCTCAAAAACATTCCGCTTGGTACACAGGTTCACAATATCGAATTGCGCCCTGGTAAAGGCGGGCAAATGGCGCGTAGTGCAGGCAGTTTCGCACAATTGGTAGCAAAAGAATCTGGAATGGCGCAGCTTCGTTTGCCCTCTGGAGAAATACGTCGCGTCCCGGTCGAGTGCATGGCTACGGTTGGACAGGTTGGTAATACCGAACACGAGAATGTCTCTCTTGGTAAAGCCGGACGGTCGCGTTGGAAAGGCATTCGCCCAACGGTTCGCGGCGTCGCCATGAATCCTGTAGATCACCCGCACGGAGGTGGCGAAGGTCGTACTTCTGGCGGGCGTAATCCCGTTACACCTTGGGGCCAGCCGACTCGCGGTTACAAGACACGTAACAACAAACGTACGGACAAGTTTATTGTCAAACGGAGAACCAAATAATCTCAGATTTGAGATTTGGGATTTGAGATCACTATGGCACGTTCAGTTAAAAAAGGGCCGTTCATTGATACGCACTTGGAAAAAGCGATTGAGCGCATGAATGCAGCGCGCGAGAAGAAGGTTCACAAAACCTGGTCGCGCCGCTCGACGCTGACGCCTGAAATGGTCGGTCATACGATTGCTTGCCACAATGGCAAAAAATTCATTCCCGTTTATGTGACTGAAAATATGGTTGGTCACAAACTGGGGGAGTTCGCCCCAACGCGAACCTTTAAAGGCCACGCTGATAAAACTGAAACCAAGGCAGGCCGGAAATAGTTTAGCTTTCACCGAAGACTTTGAATTATGGAAGCACACGCATCAGCTAGAAATGTGAAAGGCTCGTCGCAAAAGGTCAAGCTTGTAATTGATCTGATTCGCGGCAGAAAAGTCAATGAGGCTCTCTCGATCCTCAAGTTCACTAATAAGCGCGCAACTCATCCTGTTGAGATGGTTCTGAGGTCCGCGATTGCCAATGCGACAATCAAGGCCGAAGCCGCGAACGTGATTGTTGATCCTGACGATTTATTTGTCAGCGAATGTTTCGTCGGGAAGGGCGATACTAAAAACCGCCGCCGAGTTCGCCCCGCACCAATGGGGCGTGCATATCGTGAACGGCGACACTATAGCCACATTACAATTCGCGTTACTAGCGAGAAAAAAGAAGGCAATTAACACGGAGTTACGATGGGTCAGAAAGTTCACCCTTACGGATTCAGGCTTGGATATAATCGCGGCTGGCACTCTCGCTGGTTTGCTAAAAAAGACTTTGGCAAACTCTTGTTGGAAGACCTCAAGCTGAAGAAAGAACTCAAGAAGCGATTTGAAAGTGCGGGGGTCTCGCAGATCGAAATTGATCGTGCGGCGAATCGTTTGAAGATTATTATTTATACGTCCCGTCCTGGAATCATCATCGGACGCAAAGGCGCGGAGATTGATAAGCTCAAGCAAGAGATCAGTCGTCGCACCGGGCGCGAAGTCTTCATTAACATTCAGGAAATTCATAAACCCGAACTCAACGCGCAACTGCAAGCCGAGAAAATCGCCCAGCAGCTTGAAAAACGCGTGGCCTTCCGCCGAGCGATGCGCAAAAGCCTCGAAGAGGCAAATCGCTTCGGCGCGCAAGGTATTAAAGTGCGTGTTTCAGGGCGTTTGAATGGGGCTGAAATCGCGCGTTCCGAATGGGCCTTACAAGGCCGCTTGCCGTTGCACACCTTGCGTGCAGATGTGGATTACGGCTTTGCAGAAGCCAACACCACGTTCGGTGTGATTGGCATTAAGGTTTGGATTTATCGCGGCGACATCATGAACGCCCGCGAAGCAATGATGAAACGATAAACTGATTTTAGATTTTAGATTTTAGATTTTGGATTCAAGTAGAACGCACTGCCAAAATCGAGCTGCCCAAGAGGCAATCTAAAATCCAAAATCCAAAATCCAAAATCGAATTATGGCAGAGTATAAAACTCCAAAAAAAGTTAAGTATCGTCGACAGCAACGTGGTCGTCGGTCTGGTGCGGCCAAACGCGGCACAAACATCGCCTTCGGCGAATTTGCACTTAAGGCGGAAGAAGCGGCCTGGGTCACTGGAAAGCAAATTGAAGCCGGACGTATTGCTATCACGCGTCATGTCAAGCGTGGCGGCAAGCTCTGGATTCGTATTTTCCCGGATAAGCCAATTACTAAAAAACCTGCTGAAACCCGTATGGGCAAGGGGAAAGGTGCCCCTGAAGGCTGGGTTGCTGTCGTGAAACCTGGTCGCATTATTTTCGAGATGGAAGGCGTTAATCGTGAGATGGCTGTAGAAGCAATGCGATTGGCGGCAGCGAAGCTTCCGATCAAGACCAAGTTCATTTCGCGTGAAGAACAAGAAGGAGGAATGCTGTGAAGGCCAAAATGGACGATATTCGCAAGCTCTCAACCGAAGACTTGGCTAAGCGCGAGTTGGAATTGAAGGAATCTATGTTTCGCCTTAATTTCAAAAAAGTTCTAGGCGACATTGATACGGTCGGACAGATTCGTAAAGACAAGACAGAACTGGCGCGTGTGAAAACCATTTTGCGTGCGCGTGCGCTGGGCATTGAACAGTAAGAGCAATTATGGAAGAAACCAATACCCCAAACGAGGCCAGCACAAATGACATTGGCGCAGTCGCTGTGAGTTCGGCTGCTGCACGTGGGCGTCGGGCCGAAAAAATTGGCATTGTCGCCAGTGATAAAATGCAGAAAACGGTAGTCGTTCGCGTTGATCGCTTAGTGAAGCATCCGACCTACAAACGATATGTTCGTCGTCGCTCGAAGTTCATGGCGCACAATGAAATCGAAGGCGTGTCCATTGGCGATCAGGTGCGAATTGTTGAAACTCGTCCTCTGTCAGCACTGAAGCGTTGGCGTGTTGTAGAGGTTTTGCGGAAGGCAAGCAAATAGGAGTTAGGATTGAGTGCCGGGGTTAGCGTGAGGTTTTCCCTAAATCCTGGCCTCTCGTCCTGCGTTGGAGACTAGCTATGGTTCAAATGCGTTCGATTCTGGAGGTGGCAGATAACTCCGGGGCAAAAAAAATCGCAATGATTCTGCCACTCGGTGGTGGTACAGGGACGCGGGCAAGTCTTGGCGACATCATCACGGCTTCGGTCAAAGAAGCGAACCCTGATGGCACGGTCAAGAAAAAACAAGTCGTTAAAGCCGTGATTGTTCGTACGCGCAAAGAGGTCCGTCGTAAAGATGGGACCTATATTCGCTTTGATCAAAATGCGGCGGTCATTATCAAGGCTGACGGCGAACCGGTTGGCACGCGTGTATTTGGTCCGGTGGCGCGTGAGTTGCGCGAGCGCGGTTTTATGAAGATTGTGAGCCTCGCTCCTGAAGTGATCTGAAAAAGGCAAGCAACGATGAAAATCAAAAAGAATGATCGAGTAATGGTAATTTCGGGGCGCGATAAAGGTAAAAGCGGTCGCGTTATCGAAGTCCTGAAGACGAAAAACAAAGTGATCGTCGAAGGTGTCGGTATCATCAAGAAAGCGACCCGTCCTAATCGGCAGGCTGGTATTGCAGGCGGCATTGTCGAAAAAGAAGCCCCTATTCAGGCGTCTAACGTAATGCTAATTGAACCCGGCACAGGCAAGCCAACACGCGTTGGTTATCAAGTGCTTTCGGATGGCAAGAAAGTGCGTATTTCTCGGAAAACGGGCGCAGTGATTGACTAAAAGTTATGGCAGCACGATTGAAAGAAAAATATCTTAGCGAAATCGCTCCCGCTTTGGCGAAGGAGTTCGGTTTCAAAAATCCCATGAGTATTCCCAAGATTCAAAAGATTGTTTTGAATATGGGATTGGGAGATGCGATTCAAAACGCCAAAATCCTGGATGTCGCCGTCAATGAGCTTGCGTCCATCACAGGGCAGAAGCCGGTAGTCACAAAAGCAAAAAAATCCATTGCACAATTTAAATTGCGCGAAGGCATGAGCATTGGTGCAATGGTGACGTTGCGTGGTGACCGGATGTACGAATTTCTGGATCGCTTTATTAATGTCACCCTTCCGCGTGTGCGTGATTTTCGTGGCATTTCTGCGAAAGCTTTTGACGGACGTGGCAATTACACCGTAGGCTTGCGCGATCAATTAATTTTCCCCGAAGTGGATTTCGGGAAAGTGGATAAGGCACGCGGAATGAACGTGTGCATTGTGACAACGGCAAATACCGACGAGGAAGCGCGCTCTTTGCTGCGCCATTTTGGGATGCCGTTTAGACAATAACTATTGAGACTTGAATTGTTATGGCCAAAACATCAATGCGGGTCAAGGCGAGCAGCCGACCGAAATTCAAAGTGCGCGGGTATAATCGCTGCCAACGCTGTGGGCGACCACGTGCGTATATTCGTAAGTTTTCAATTTGCCGTATTTGCTTCCGCCAGCTTGCGCTCGAAGGGGAAATCCCGGGCGTTAAGAAATCAAGTTGGTAATTATTGTGAGTTGTGAACGTGTCAGGGGAATAAGCCGCTGACAAACCCACAACAAAATTGGAGGAACGAATGACTGATCCGATTGCAGATTTGTTGACCCGGATTCGCAATGCGATTGCCGCTCAACATCCCAAAGTTGATGTCCCTCACTCGCGTTTGAAAACAGAGATTGCGCGTATTTTGAAAGAAGAAGGTTACATCACAAATTACACTGTTAAGACCGACGACCATCTAAAGACACTGCGCATCTTCTTGCGTTATGGTACGGATGGCGAAAGCGCAATTTCACATATTCAGCGCGTCTCTCGCCCTAGCCGTCGCGTGTATACCCCAAGCAAGCAGGTGCCGAAAATTCTTGGCGGGCTGGGCATTAATATCCTAAGTACTTCGCAAGGCGTAATGACTGGCAAGTCTGCACGCAAAGCCAATATCGGTGGCGAAGTGCTATGCAATGTATATTAGTTGTTGTTGACTGGCATTGCGGTCACACTGACAACTGACAACCAAAAGTTAAAGTTATGTCGCGTGTAGGAAAAAAGACGATCACAGTTCCTAAAGATGTTAAGGTCAGCATTACTGAAACCGCTTTAGAGGTTCAGGGGCCAAAAGGAAAGTTGACCACACCGATTCCAGCAGGAGTCACTTTTAAGATTGAGGAAAGCAGCCTCGTTGCTGAGCGCCAAGGTGATGAACATGCCGCATTGCATGGATTAGCTCGTGCGTTAGCACAAAATGCGGTGACCGGGGTGACGACTGGTTTCACCCAGGACATGGACATCGTTGGTGTTGGTTACAAGGCTGAATTGAAGGGGAAGTCTATCGTCTTCGCCTTAGGTTATTCGCATCCGATTGAGTTTAATTTGCCGGAAGGCATTTCGGCGAAGATTGAAAAGGTGCAGAAGCAGATTACTCAATATCAAACAACGATCACGTTATCTGGTATTGACAAGCAATTGTTAGGGCAAACGGCGGCAAACATGCACAATCTACGCGTTCCCGATGCGTATAAAGGCAAAGGCGTCCGGTACGCCAACCGCACGCTCAAGCTCAAACCGGGTAAGACAGGTAAATAGACAAGTTAAGACTTTGAAAGATGAAATGTGGTTATTCTTTGAAAGGCCACTGAGCCATCTTTCGCATAACGGTTACGCTATGGCAAAACGTTCAAGACAAGATATTCGACGCGCGATTCACACGCGCATTCGCAGGAAAGTTCGTGGCACCGGGCAGCGTCCACGCTTGGCCGTGTTTCGTAGTGTCAAGCACATTTATGTACAGGTGATTGATGATGAGCAAGGTGTGACGTTGTGCGCAGCTTCCTCGGCTGAGAAAAGCCCGGGTGCAAACCCCGGCGGAAATGTCGCGGCAGCAGAAACCATTGGCAAATTGATCGCGGAGCGTGCAAAAGAGAAAGGCATCAACCACGTCGTGTTTGATCGCGGGGGTTATATCTACCACGGTCGTATCAAATCATTAGCCGACGCCGCGCGCGAAGCGGGCTTAGAGTTCTAGGGAGCATTCGTTTTATGGAAAAAATCTCAGCAGATGGGCTGGATTTAAAAGAGCAGGTGATCTCGATTAACCGCGTCACTAAGGTCGTCAAGGGCGGCAAGAATATGTCATTCGCCGCACTGGTTGTGATTGGCGATCAAAATGGTGTGGTTGGTTTCGGCACCGGCAAGGCGAAGGAAGTGCCACAAGCGATTCGCAAAGGTATCGAAGCCGCTAAGCAGAATTTGTGCCGGGTGCCACTGAAAGGCACGACATTGCCTCATCCGATTGTCGGCAACTTTGGCGCAGGCAAAGTTATGCTCAAGCCTGCGGCTGAAGGAACAGGCGTCATCGCCGGAGGTGCTGTTCGTGCTGTTATGAATGCGGTTGGTGTGCGTGACGTGCTGACGAAATGTATCGGATCCAATAACGCACACAATGTTATTCGTGCGACATTTGATGGGTTACTGAATCTTCGTAGCCCCGAAGAAGTGGCACGGTTGCGAGGCCGCACTGTGGAGGAATTGTAAGTTATGACGGACGGCGCAAAAATCAAAGTTCAGTATTATCGCAGTGCGATTTGCACTCCTGAAAAGCATAAAGTTATTGTTCGCAGTCTGGGCTTTACCAAGCTTAATCAAATCGTTGAGCGGCCTGATACGCCCGACATTCGAGGCATGGTGACGAAAGTCCCGCACTTGCTGCGAATTTTGGAATCATAGAATTTTGAGAATTTGATCTCAAATCTCGAACTTCAAATCTGAGATTGAATGTATGGCACTTGGCTTAAATAACATCAAAGCTCCTGAAGGCGCGACGCACAAAAAGAAGCGCGTTGGTCGCGGTCCCGGCTCTGGTTTAGGGAAAACGTCAGGGCGTGGTAACAAAGGACAAAAATCTCGTTCGGGTTATAGTCAGAAGCGCGGATTTGAGGGCGGTCAGATGCCCTTGCATCGCCGCTTGCCGAAACGCGGATTTACGAATATCTTCAAGAAAGATTGGGCAGAGGTTAATGTTGCGGATCTGGATCGCTTTGAAGGTGATGTAACTCCAGAGACCTTGGTTGCAGCTGGCTTAGTCCGCAAGTCCAAACAGGGAGCGGTTGCCATTTTAGGGCAAGGTGAGATCACAAAAGGATTGACGGTTAAAGCTCATCGCTTTACTGCCGGGGCACAACAAAAGATCGAAGCTGCTGGTGGCAAAACTGAGCTTATTGCTAAAGTCTCCACTGAATCGGCTGGCTGCTAAACAATCGCTTACCTCTCAGATAAAAGGTGCCCTGAGAAAGTTGGCAAGAACGTATGTTTGAATCTTTCATCAATGCAATTCGCAATCTTTGGCAAGTGCCAGAATTGCGCAAACGCGTGATTTTTACGCTGTTGATGTTGGTCGTCTATCGAGCGGGAATTCATATTCCGGTTCCTGGCATTGACCAAGAAACACTCAAAACAATTTGGGGCGACGCAGCGAATACTTTATTTGGCGTTCTTGATTTATTTTCTGGTGGTAATCTGCGCCGGATTTCGATTTTTGCGCTTGGAATCATGCCGTACATCACGTCGTCAATTATTTTCCAACTGATGACGTCTGTTTATCCGGCGCTGAAGAAGATTCAAGAAGAAGGTGAGTTAGGGCGTCGCAAGATTACGCAATATACGCGTTACTTGACAGTTGCCCTCTGTCTGGTGCAGGGAACTGCAATTATCTTGTGGTTGAATCGGCAACCAGGTTTGGTGAGTTTTAGTAATAAATGGGGTTTTGTGATTTTGGGTGTCCTGACTTTAACAGCAGGCACGATGTTCATCATGTGGATTGGTGAGCAAATAACTGAGCGCGGCATCGGGAATGGTATTAGCTTACTGATTTTCGCTGGTATCATTGTCAATTTGCCGAATGCCATTACGCAATTATATGAGAGGATCAAAGACCCCAGCTCGGCGCTATTTGTTATTATTCTCGTGATCGTTATGGTTTTGGTCACATCTGGTGTGGTCTTTGTTGAGCGAGGGTTGCGTAAGATTCCAACTAATCATGCCCGCCGCATGGTTGGGCGTCAGATGATTCAAGGACAAGCTTCGCACATCCCGCTCAAGGTTAATATTGCAGGCGTGATCCCTGTCATATTTGCCTCTTCGATTCTTGCTATTCCACAAACGATTGCGACATTGAGTTCTTGGCAGCCTTTGCAACGGTTGCAAAATTTATTTAGCGGCGGGCATCCGTTATACGAATTGCTATTTGTTGCAGGCATCATTTTCTTCTGCTTCTTCTATGTCTCAATAGTTTTCAATGCGGATGAGGTTGCTGAGAATTTGCGTAAGCAAGGTGCGTTTATTCCAGGTATTCGACCAGGTAAACGTACGGGAGATTACCTCAACGGAATCCTAACCCGTCTAACAACTGTTGGGGCAATTTATCTGGTGGTTGTGTGTTTGATCCCTCAGATCATGATTAGCGGTTTCCGATTTCAAGCGTTGCCATTTGTTGGTGAATGGCTTTACAACGTAATAAATGGAATTCCGGGTCTTGGATGGTTACTCACAGGACTTGGCGTTTCGTTTTATTTTGGTGGTACGAGTTTATTGATTGCTGTTGGTGTCGCCATGGACACCGTTGCCCAGGTTGAATCACAGCTAGTGATGCGTCACTATGACGGTTTTCTAGGGCCACGAGGTACGCGGCTAAAAGGCCGTCGCGTAAATAACAGCTAAAGCCTAGTCTAATGAGGACGCCTCATGATTGATAAAATCGTGGTAATGATCGGGCCTCCTGGTGCGGGTAAGGGAACGCAAGCTCGCCAGCTCGCGGAACACTATCACATTCCGCAAATTTCGACTGGCGACATTTTGCGGGAAATGGCTCGACTGGAAACCAAGCTGGGGTTAGAACTCAAGACAATCATGGCTTCAGGTGAGTTGGTGAGTGATGAAGTACTGGCAAGTGTTATTCAAACACGTACTACGCAGCCGGATTGCATCGGTGGATATATTTTAGATGGTTATCCCCGTACCCCGTCACAGGCACGTACCTTGGAAAAATTAGCACGCGGACAGGGAAAAGACGTTCGCTTGGTAAGTGTCGAGATTTCGCGTGATGCCTTGATGAGGCGGCTGACTGGGCGGCGAACTTGTTCAAAATGTGGTGAGATTTACAATATCTACTTTCGCCCTACTCGGCAAGAAGGTCAGTGCGATCTTTGTAGTGGAGAATTAACACATCGTGCTGATGACAAAGAAGAAACGGTCGGTACTCGATTAACCGCCTATGAGCAGAAAACCGCGCCCCTTATCCAATATTTTCGAGAAATAGGACGCTTAGTAGGGGTAAACGGTGAGCGACCTGTAGCGGAAGTTTTTACAGAAATTTGTGCCGCACTCGAAAATTGAGTTTATAAAACTTTAGCACTTGTAAGATTCGGATGGTAATTCGCAAATCCCGTAGTGAAATTCAACGCATGAGAGCTGCTGGGCTAATTGTTGCCCAGACGTTGAGCGCACTGCGAAAAATGACCGAGCCCGGTATTTCGACGAAAGAGTTAGACGCCTTTGCTGAAAGCAACATTCGCAAAGCAGGTGCCTATCCGACTTTTAAAGGATATCGTGGTTTCCCGGCTTCAATTTGTGCCTCAGTCAATGACGAAGTTGTTCATGGCATTCCCTCCAATCGAAAATTGCAAGAAGGGGACATCATCAAGATTGATTGTGGGGCAACGCTTAACGGCTATGTTGGAGATGCGGCTATCAGCGTTGGTGTTGGGCGGGTTTCAGAAGAGGTCGAACATTTGATGCAGGCGACTCAAGATTCTTTATTCAAAGCCATGGAAAAAATGGTAGATGGGAATCGGTTGCATGATGTTTCTTTTGCGGTGCAGGAATACTGTGAAGCAAGAGGGTATTCGATAGTTCGGGAGTATTGTGGGCATGGTATTGGACAGCGCATGCATGAAGACCCTCAAGTCCCCAACTATGGTCAACCTGGAACTGGAAAACGATTACAGGTTGGTTGGGTATTAGCGGTAGAGCCAATGGTGAATTTGGGCGGACATCACGTCAAAACATTGAATGACAAATGGACCGTTGTCACACTGGATGGCAAACCCTCTTCTCATTTTGAACACACCATTGCGGTGACAGAAGATGGTCCTACAGTTTTGACCGCCTTGGATGACGGCTCAATTCGATTATAGCTCGATTTTTGCAGGGAGGGCATTCTCGCCTTGCAAAAATCATTTTCGCGCATATAATCCCAAGTTTGCGTTTTTGCCTGTGGAATTATAGTCGTAAACAGGCCGCAAAAGTTGATTTGGAAGCTATGTCAAAAGAAGATGCAATTGAAGTTCAAGCTACCGTGCTAGAAACATTGCCGAATGCAATGTTCAAGGTCGCGCTTGAAAATAAGCATCAGGTCTTAGCTCATATTTCTGGCCGAATGCGGAAAAATTTTATCAAAATTTTGCCAGGCGATAAGGTTCTCGTTGAGCTTTCACCCTACGATTTGACGCGTGGGCGCATCGTGTATCGCTTTAAGTAAAGAGAGTTTCAATATGAAAGTTAGAGCATCAGTCAAAAAAATGTGTGACAAATGCAAAATCATTCATCGGCACGGTGTCGTTCGTGTCATTTGTGAAAACCCGAAGCATAAGCAACGTCAGGGATAACGGAGATTTTTCATGGCTCGTATTGCAGGCGTAGATTTGCCACCCCAAAAGCGCGCGGAAATTGGATTGACTTACATTTATGGTGTTGGGCGCTCGCGCGCAAATAAGATTTTAGCAGAGGCGGATGTAAGCGTTCACAAAAGGATCCGCGATCTCAGCGAAGAAGAACTGAACAAAATTCGTGGAGTGATTGACCAGCAAGGAATGGTCGAGGGCGATCTGCGGAAACAGATTCAAATGGACATCAAGCGTTTGATGGACATTGGTTGCTATCGCGGGTTGCGGCATCGCAAAGGGCTACCTGTCCGTGGACAACGCACACACACAAATGCGCGTACTCGTAAAGGGCCTCGCCGCATGACTGTTGCGAAGAAGAAAGCGCCGGGCAAGAAGTAGCAAACAGGTGACAAGTGCAGGTTTCGAATTCCCGTTTCAGGGGTAACCTGACATCTGACACCTACCATCAGACACCTGAAATTTATGGCAAAGCAGCAAACCAGCAAAAAAAAGGTTTTCAAGAAAAAAGAAAAGAAGAACATTCCTAACGGAATAGTTCATATTCAAGCCACGTTCAATAACACGTTGATTAGCATCACCGATTTGCAGGGGAATTTGGTGGCGCAAGGCTCTTCAGGCGCACAGGGATTTCGTGGTTCGCGCAAAGGTACTCCATTCGCAGCACAGCAAGCAGCCTTGAAAGCTGCAAATATTGCCCGCGACTCAGGAATGCGTTCTTGCGAAGTTCGCGTAAAAGGCCCTGGCTCAGGCCGCGAATCTGCGATTCGCGCACTCCAAACCGCAGGAATCGAAGTCCGTACTATTACTGATGTGACACCGATCCCGCACAACGGTTGCCGTCCCCCTAAGCGGCGTAGGGTGTAAGTGAAATTGAACTGCACAGATTTAATGGAGGATCAAATTGGCAAGAGATCGAGGTAAACAATGCCGGTTGTGTCGGCGCGAAGGAATGAAGCTCTACCTGAAAGGGGAGAAGTGCTACAAACCTTCCTGTCCGATTGAGAAGAGGGGTACCCAGCCGCCAGGCCAGCACGGACAAACTGCGCGACGCGCGAAGCTCGTAGGCTATGGTGAACAATTGCGTGAAAAGCAACGTGTCAAGCGTATTTACAACTTACTCGAAGGCCAATTCCGCAATTACTTTGAAAAGGCTGCACAGCAAAAAGGCGTAACCGGAGAAAATCTGCTTACGTTGCTTGAGCGCCGCTTGGATAATGTTGTCTATCGGCTTGGCTTTGCGATGTCACGGCGGCAAGCTCGTCAGTTCGTCCGCCATGGGCACGTTAGCGTGAATGGCCGCAAAGTGAATATTCCTTCCTTCCAGGTGAAAATTGGAGACGAGGTAGCAGTACGAGACAAAAGCCTCCAAAACGTCCACATTCAGGGGTCGTTCCAGACCTCTGGCGGACGCGGACGGCCTGGTTGGCTGGAAATTGCCAATCAGGATAAGCTGGTTGGCAAAGTAACGGCCTTACCTCGCCGCGAAGAGATTGATCAGAATATCAACGAACAGCTCATCGTCGAGTTGTATAGCAAGTAATTGCAGCAGTTAGCAGCAAGCTGTTAGTTGAACATCAGCGAAGCTCAATGCTAATAGCGCGCTGCTAATCGCTCAGCTTACGAGGATTGGTAAACATACCATGTGGACTGGATTTCAAAAACCCAAGCGTTTGTCGTGTGATCTCGATACTTTGACAGATCGCTATGGTCGTTTTTACGCCCAGCCGTTTGAGCGGGGCTTTGGGACAACCATTGGGAACAGCCTGCGCCGCGCGCTGCTCTCTTCGATTGAAGGAGCTGCCATCACAGCGGTTCGGATCGAAGGCGTTCTGCACGAATTTTCTTCAATTCCAGGAGTTGTTGAGGATGCGACCGACATCATTCTCAACCTCAAGCAGATTCCCTTCAAACTTCATACCAGCGAACCGAAAACACTGCGGCTTTCGCGTTCGGAGCCGGGCCTTCTGAAATCGGGAGATATTGATCCTGACCCCGATGTCGAAGTATTGGACCCGAATATCCATCTTGCGACTGTGAGTGAAGGTGGCAAGCTGAATATAGAGTTGCGCCTCAAAAAAGGTCGTGGTTATGTTTCGGCAGAGCGAAACTTCGACGATGATTTGCAAGTAGACTATATTCCCGTTGATTCAGTTCATTCTCCCGTCAAGAAAATGAACTTTCACGTTGAAGCTGCGCGTCTTGGGCAAGATACGGATTATGATAA
The DNA here is from genome assembly GCA_016789725.1 of Blastocatellia bacterium. GTDB lineage: Bacteria > Acidobacteriota > Blastocatellia > RBC074 > RBC074 > JAFDVL01. Next base: position 22,615 of record JAEUQN010000046.1, read on the forward strand.
GCTCACGATGGAGGTTTGGACCAATGGGAGTGTTAGCCCGGAACATGCCATCGGCTTAGCCGCAAAGTTGATTAAAGATCACATGGCAATCTTCATCAATTTTGAAGAAGAAGCTGAAGAGCCGGTGGAAATTCCAATTGCACCAACGATTTCGCCCATCAATGAGCATCTGGATAAATCGGTGGATGAGTTGGAGTTGTCAGTTCGTTCCTATAATTGCCTCAAAAACGCGAATATTAAAACAATCCGTGACTTGGTTCAGAAGAGTGAAAATGAAATGCTCAAGACCAAGAATTTTGGGCGCAAATCACTCAATGAAATTAAAGATATTTTGGTTTCAATGGGTTTGGGTTTGGGAATGAAGCTGGACGATTCGGGGCAAATTGTCGCCGTCGCTGGAACCGAGTAATATACTGAACAAAGACTATGAGACATTTAGTAGCACATCGAAAATTAGGTCGCACCTCTTCGCACCGCAAGGCATTGTTGCGTAATCTTTGCACGTCATTGATTTTGAGCGAGCGCGTTGTGACAACCTTGCCAAAAGCCAAAGAACTGCGCCCTTTCGCCGAAAAGGCAATCACTCTTGGTCGCCGGATTAGCCAATCGCGCAAAGATGGCAACACGGGTGATGCTTTGAATGCCACGCGCCAAGCCGCCGGATATTTCTTTGCAGGCAATGCCAATCGTGATTGGAGTAAGCCGTATGTGCAAAAAGAAGAGCGCACGGCTGGGGTTGCCGCCCTCAAGAAGTTGGCCGGAGATTTGGCTGATCGCTTTGCCAGCCGTCCAGGTGGGTACACGCGCATCATTAAATTGGGCCGACGTTCCGGTGATGGCGCTGAAATGGCGATTATTGAATTTGTTGGCAACGAAGAGAAAAAGCTTAAAGTTAACAAAGACGCCAAGTGGATTAGCTAAGTCTTTTGCAAAAGAGCCAAAGGAGGTTCTTTTCGAGCGATTCAAACAGCCTCAACCGATCACATTACGACGCGGTTGAGGCTTTTTCTTTACTCAAGCCGATTCTTCTTTGAAGAGTCATAGACCCCCAATTTGAGTTATGCCCCAACGTGTCCCAACTATGAAAAAGACACCTGCATCGAAGAAGCCCGCTACCAAATCACCACAAACAAAAGGTGGCGACAAACAAGCTACGGATTTTACCGAATTGCGTAGTCTCCAGGAAATCAAAGACCTGATTGAATTTGCTGCTGCAAAACAGTTTGATGAAATTGAGTTGGAACGAGGCGATTTCCGTTTGCGCTTATCTAAAGGAAGCACAAGACCAACGGTTGAGACTCCACTTCAAGTGACACTGCCTGCTATTTCTCAGGTTGTTGCTGCGCCGTCTACGCCGTCCCAGCCTCCGCCGATAATTGAGCCTGTCGTGCCGGTTACGCCCTCTGCGCCATCTGCCGACGACGGCTTATATATTATTACTTCGCCCATTGTTGGGACGTTCTATCGCTCGTCATCGCCCACGGCGGACCCTTTCATCAAAATTGGTGATTCCATTGAGTCAGGTCAAACGTTGTGCATTGTTGAAGCGATGAAATTGATGAATGAAATTCAATCCGATGTCAGCGGTACCGTCGCCAAAATCCTGGTCGAAAATGCGCAGCCCGTCGAATACGGTCAGCCTCTGTTTGGAATCAAGTTATAGGATATAGGGGATTGGATTTAGGATTTAGTCTCGGAGTCAAACTCCTAAATCCTGAATCCCTCCCCCTAAATCCCAACCCTATGTTCAAGAAAATACTCATTGCCAACCGAGGCGAAATCGCCTGCCGCATCATTTGGACGTGCAAGGAACTCGGCATCAAAACCGTGGCCGTGCATTCTGAAGCCGATAAAGACGCACTCCACGTGCGCTATGCTGATGAAGCGATTTGTATTGGGCCTCCTGCTTCTGCCAACAGCTATCTGCATATCCCCGCGATTATTGCGGCTGCTGAAATCACTGATGTAGATGCGATTCATCCGGGCTATGGCTTTTTGTCTGAGAATGCGCACTTCGCCGAGGTCTGCGCTGATTGCAACATCAAATTCATTGGCCCAAGCCCCGCAGTGATTCGCCGTATGGGTGACAAGGCTGAAGCCAAGCGCACGATGCGCGAAGCTGGTGTGCCAGTGACACCAGGTAGCGAAGGGTTGTTGGAAGATGAAGACATCGCCGTTGTCGAAGCTGCCCGTATTGGTTACCCTGTCTTAATCAAGGCAACGGCTGGTGGAGGTGGGCGAGGGATGCGCATCGCACGCAATGAGGATGAATTGCGGAATGCCTATAACACCGCGCGCGCCGAAGCTGAAACTGCGTTCAAGAATAGCGGCGTCTATCTGGAAAAATACATCGAACGCCCACGCCATATTGAGATTCAGGTCTTGGCCGATGAACACGGCAACGTCATCCATCTCGGTGAGCGCGAATGCTCAATCCAGCGCCGCCACCAAAAGTTGATCGAAGAATCCCCTTCGCCTGCTGTCAGCAAGGAACTGCGTGAAGAAATGGGGCGAATTGCCGTCAAAGCCTGTCAAGAAGTCGGATATTCCAGCGCGGGTACGATTGAATTCCTGCTCGACGAAGGCGACAAGTTTTATTTCATGGAAATGAACACGCGGATTCAGGTCGAGCATCCTGTGACGGAACTCGTGACGATTTCCGATCTGATCGCCGCCCAAATTCGCGTTGCTGCCGGAGAACCTGTTGGTCGAACTCAGGATGAAATCCTATTCTTTGGCCACGCTATTGAATGCCGCATTAACGCCGAAGACCCTGACAAGTTTACTCCCAGTCCCGGTCGCATCACGACGTTCAATTTGCCCACCGGCCCCGGCGTCCGTGTAGACACCGCCGCGTACGCGGGCTACTTCGTCCCGCCCTACTACGATTCGATGATTGCGAAGTTGATCGTGCATCATCGCACCCGTGAACGTGCGATTATGCGAATGCGCCGCGCGCTCGAAGCCACCGTCATCGAAGGCATCAAGACCACAATTCCGCTGCACTTGAAGATTATGGACGATCCCGATTTTCAGTCGGGCAACTTCTCAACACGATTTATGGATCGGTACATGAAGTAAGCTCCGGCCTCACGTCGTAGCGAATTTATTCGATTGATGCGATGAAGAGCGAATGAACTCGCTACGACATCGTCTCACTTCCAATTCCCAATTAAAATAAACGGGGCCCAGTAATAGGGATGCGCATACGGCGCTTTCGGATCAACTTTGTACGGCGGCAGATTCGTCGCCTTGCCCGTTTCATGCGTGATGTCGCGCGCGGCTACTACTTCGCCCGTGATTTGCAATTCGCCGCGCAGCAATTTGATTTGCGCTTGTCGTATCGCTTCGGCTTTCGTGCTGTTCGCTTTTGTTTCGCGCAGCCGATAAAACTCCTGCATTAAGTTCTTCGTCGAGCGATCTGCGACGGGCCATAAGCTCGCCACGACCGCTTTCGCGCCTTGTCGTTGTGCGAGCACACCAAAGCCTTCGACTTCCTTGCCGTTTGCATCGCTGCCTGATGTCGCCGTGTTGCAGGCGGAAAGCGTCAACAACTCCACGCCACCAAACACATTTGGATACGCTTTGATCTGCGCGAGACTCAGGAACTTTCCATCGCCGAGCAACAACGCCGAATCCGTTTCATTGCCCGGTTTGAATTGAAAGTGCGACGCCACGTGAACCACGGGCGGCCGCTGGCGCAAGCCCGTCAACATTGCGTCCTGCGTGAATTGCTCATCCAGCTTGATCGTGCCGGGCAAGACGCCTTTCGTGGAATTTCCGTCATTGATGATGCCGCGCATTTCGTCCGCGACGCCCGGTAACGCCGGGGTGTTTGCGCCAAAGCTGCGCGTCACCCCTAACCCAAGCGCCTTCCAATTGCGGCTCACCGTATCTTTCAAGCGCGCATTGCTCGCCGGAGTGAACACGACATTGCGCCAGCGTTCCACCAAATACTTTTCGCCATCGTGCAGCGCCGCTATTGGCACATAGCGCAGCACGCCATCGAGCGACCACATCAACGTTTCCGCCCTCGCCGCTTTCAAGTCTTTCGCCAGCGGCGCGACCAGGACTTTGTACAGTTCCTGTGCGAGCGGCAACGGATCAAGCTTCGGGTTTTGCAGCACGTTGCGGAAGGCGAGAATCTTGCGATTCAACTCCGCTGCCTTGATCGGATACTCAAAGCCTTTTTGCACATCCGCCGTTGTCAGAATCACGCGGAATTTGTTGTCGCCAACCAGCGTGTACAGCGCGACCGTACCTTTGCCAAGCTCACGCAAATCTTCCATCAATCCTTGTGCTTCGCGCAGTTGCTGCGTGCGTGTTTTAGCCTCGACATTCCGGCCCATTTCATTCGCCAACCCCTCCAGGAATTTCTGAAACATCTGATTGGCAACCGTGAGATCAGCCTCCAAATTGGCGAGGCGCTGTTCTTCTGTTGCCGTGCGAGCCGGTTTGGCAATCAGTTCGCCGCGTTCTGTGCCGAGTGCCGTAATCTGATCCGCGATTTCCCGATAGCGTTTTTCAATGACGGCTTCTTCGGGCGTGAGCGCCGCCTTTTCGCCTTTCGGGGAGTTGTCTTGATCGCGGCGCACGTACTCAAAATACTCTTCTTCCTTGAGCATGCGAATGACTTGTTCCGCTTCGGGCAACCGACCTTGTGAAATCAGTAGATCCGCGAGGTCACGATAGGTTTGTTCTTTGGCTTTCAGAAAGCTGCGCTGTGTGTCTTGATCCAGCGAACGAATCCCGCTCCGCATCTCTTGATACGTGTTGACGGCTTGCTTGCCAAAGAAGGTGGCGAGTTGCGGTTGATTGCGCGTCTGCCAATCTTGACGCAAGCCGTTGAGCGCCATCGCTTCAGAATCGCGCGCCTTGATTTCGCGGGCGATGCGTAAAGCCAGCAGATCGTTGCTAATTGCTTTTTCGGACTGCCCAAGTAACCGCAAAGCCTCCGCAAAATCTGTAAGGAGCCAGCATTCATCAAAATGACTTCTTAGTTGACGAATAATGTCCAGCGATTGGTCATAGTATTGGACGGCTTTTTCTGGTTGTCCTTGTTTATTAAAGGCTAGACCTAATCCCCAGAGAGAATCTGATTCTCCTCGCTTAGACTTTATTTCACGGCATAGCGTAAGTGCTTGCTCGTAGTACTCCTGCGCTTTGCTATACAGCCCTAAATTGTGATGCGCGTCACCGAGATTTAATAATGTGTGTTCTTCCATTCTTCGATTCTTGGCTTTGCGTGCAAACGACAATGCTTGTTCTGAGTAGGCAATGGATTTCTCATAATTTATGCGAGCGTAAGTCATCCCCAAATTACTAAGTTCGGCTGCGATCTCAAACTCGCTATTGGTTTCGCGCCAAATCGCCATGGCTTTTTCCTGATATTCTATCGCAATCCCGTATCGTCCTTGCCGGACATAGGGCGTGGCTATCTGACGGTATACCATTCCTTCACCTTTACGGTCTTTTAATTCCTGGTAAATGGGGATCGCCTTTTCGTAATAACCAATCGCTTTCTCATAGCGGCTCCACGAACTGTTGTCTCTCCCGATTCTAATCAGTGCCATAGCTTCGCCTCTACGGTCTTTTGCGGCGCGGACGGTGGCCAGATGTTCATCGTAATAGCGTTCGGCGTTCTCATAGCGACCCAAGTGACCATTTGTCTCGCCCAAAGAGCTAAGGAGTGAGGTAATAAATGGCTGGTCTTTTAATTCACGAAAGATCGTCAGTGCTTCTTCAAAATAGGGCAACGCCGTTTCGTAGCGGAGAGCAGTATTATTTTGTAATCCAATAGCGCGAAGTACAATTGCCTCATTGCGGCGATCTTTTAATTCTCGAAAGATGGCAATCGCTTCTTCGTAATACCGTCGAGCCTCTTCATCGCGCTTTGCCAAATTACTATCCTGTCCAAGAAAACGAAGTGTATTGGCTTCATCCGTGCGGTTTTTGCTCTCACGATCAATGACCAAAATTTGCTCCCACATGGCAATTGCTTTTTCGGGAAGGGACTGTACCCGGTATGTATTTGTCAGGCTGGTAAGAATGAATCGCTCTGCCCCGCGATGTTTGATTTCACGGCTGAGCGCGAGTGCTTGTTGGTGATAGTCTTCATCCAGCTTTAGCAGTTGTAGCCCTCTATCACTATTTCCCAGAGCCGACGCATTGCGTTCCGCGCGTGCATACGTTCCGAAGTTCGAGAGCGTGTAAATCCTGCCGAGGTGATCCCGGATTTCCTCTTTGAGCGCCAACGCCTGCTTGAAACTTTCCCGTGCCAGTTCATATTTTCTCTCGCCAGCATACGTCATAGCCAAGGCTTCGTGGGTGTAGGCTTCTTGTTGCTTGTCGCTTAGTGCTTGCCAAAGCCGTATGCCCTCTTTGTGCTTCTCTACCTTTTGTTCCAGTGATAACGCCCTTGGGCCAATCCGAGCGATTTCGGTCAGTAAATGCTCAGCGGTAATGCGTTGTTTGTCCTGTGCAGTGGCAGCGTCTTTGACGGCGAGTTGTGCTTGATATGATGCCACTGTCCTGTTCGTGGAAAGTGAACGAATAACGAGTTTGTACGTGCCACCAACCACCACTTCCCACGACAGCGATTCTTTCCCGAAAAAACGAGTGGCATTGACGCTGTGTACAGGTTTGTTGTCGGGGGCGATTAGGTCTACGGACACATCCACTTCGTTTTCCTCGACTATAACGCGAACGAATTGCCCCGCAGTGAGCGTTAGTTGGTACGTGTCTACTTGTTGCTGCTTGGCGGTGCGTGTGATCGCCTTGCCGGGTTCCAGCGGTGTGATGTCTTGTGCGTGCGCGGAAGTCGAAAGCAATGCGGCAAGCAAGAACGTAAACGCATAGAAATGACGGATGGCCTTCATGATGTGTTCCTCTTTGGTGTAGGCGATGTTGTCTGGGAATTGCGTCTCGGACGCACAGACTACCTGATTTTGCGCAAAGGAAAAAGGCTGCATCGTTTGCGGCCTTTTCAGTTCAGTGTACGGCGTGTCAGTAGCCCGACCCTGAGGGAGGGCAGGCTCACTAAGGTGGCAACCTTGACTGGTGCCCTCGCTAACGCGTGGGCTACTGACACGCACCAAGGTCTAAAACGTCAGCCGAAATCCGAACCGCACACTGCGCGATCCTTGAAAGCCGGACGGTTGCCCATACAGGCTGGATTTCGGATTCGGCAGACCACCTGTGCTCGGCAAGCCGCCGTTTTCCAATTGATTCAGCACCGAGCCGATTTGCCCGTTCAGAATCCGATTCAGCACGGCAGTCAACGTTTGTGTGTTCGGATCGTAGGCCGGATCAATGTCGCGCGCGGCAATTGTGTTCGCCACGCGATAGCGCGTGGTATTCAACGATGTCACCGTGCTCTGATTGAACACATTCAGCGCATTGATCGTGAAGGCCAAATCTGCCCGCTCTTTGATACGGAAGCGATGCGTCAAGGCTAAATCCGTTTGCGTCAACGCGGGTGTCCGTCCCAAATCGCCGCGCCCGAACAACGGAATCGAAGTGGCTACCACACCGACGAACGTCGTTTGTGGATTGCCTTGCTGTGCGAGGAAAAAGTACGACAGATCGGTTGTGTGCGATTTTGCTTTCCACCGATTGAACGAATAGCCGCCATACGATTTGAAGACGTGCCGCCGGTCGGTCGCCAACTCGCCGTTGTCGGGCTGCCCTTGCGCCGTGAAACCATTGATTGCGTAATCAAAGAACCGATTAATGCTGGGCGAAGTGCGTCCATTTTCATCTGAACTCGCCAGCCCAGAGTAGTTTCCTGATAACTTGCCCAGCGTATAGTTAGCATTGAAAAAGTAACCGTTTCCCAAGCGTTTGTTCAGCACGATTTCCAGTGCTTTGTAGGTGCGTTGCGGAATGGCAGATTTCACATATCCGGCAGCTTGATCCAGTGCCAACACGAAGCCTTTGCCAGGATTGCCGATAGGGTAATTTTCCGACTCATTGAGTCCCAATATCGCATGGTCTTCGACGGCTTGGTCTACGTTTTTGCGCGTGAATCGCGCGGTGAGAATTAGGCTCCGACTCAGTTCGCGTTCAAAGCCAAAGGTGATTTCACTTTGACGAAAAGGCTTCAGGTCAGGGTCTACGCCTGTATTCACTAGTCCCAGAGCCGCATATTGAGCAGACGATAAGTTCGAGGGGATGCTAAAGTCGCGTTGCAATTGACTCAACCCGCCCGCCGTAGACGGATTGCCCCCGCCAATCGGATCGGTGAACCCGCCCAAAATGCGCGCGGGTGTGTAGTAATTGTATGAGGGGTTGGCCGCTGTGATCGGGAAATAATCTACGCGGAGGATTGATCCCCCAAAAAGGCCGCGCGGCAACTCGAAGCGCAGCCGATCATAAAACCAGCCATAGTTCGCATAGATTTTTGTTTTGCCGGAGCCGAACGGGTCATATGCAAAACCAAGGCGCGGCGCGATTTTCTTGCCCCAACCCAATTCAATGGGATTGATCTGAGAGCCTGATACAGTGAAGCCTGAGTTGAAAGAGGGCAGATTCTCTTTTTCCAATCGAACGCCCAGATTTAAGGCTAATCGTCGTGAGGGCTGCCATTTATCCTGCACATAAATTCCTTGATAGTTGTTTTGCCCGACGCCTTTTGTACCAGAACGAGTCAAAACTCCAACACCCAAACAAGTTGGAGTACCCAGCGCACACGGCAAACTCACACCCGTTCCCGCCTGTGCGTAATTGCGCCCGTAATGCAGTGTGACGATTCCCGTGTTGGCGTACCCCTCCAGCACATCGTTCAGGATTGTGCCGTATTGATAGCCGGTCTTCAGTTCGTGTTTGCCGAAGAAATTACTCGGCAAAAACGTGACATCGCCGTTGAACTCATTGCGAATCGAAACGTCGCGCGTGATTGTGTTGTTGTTGGTGATGTTTTGAAACCCGATGCCGCCGGGACAGCCTGTCGCAATCGTTGCGTAGGCGGCTTGAACACCTGAACACTGAAATCGTGTTTCATCAGGAACTGCGTAATTCCCGCTTTTCTGATTGAGGAACGTTCGACCATAGCGGAACGTGGCAACCATTTTGCCCGACGGGGTGTAAACGAGTTGGCTGGTAAAATTGTTAGAATTCGTGCGTCCCCCTCGCAAGCGATTATATTGATCGAGTGTATACGAATTGCCCGCATACACCACATTGAGAGGATTCGTCGTCGTGATCGGAGCGAGTAGAATCCCTTGACTCATGTTCGGATTCCACAAATACGTTGCCGACCCGCGTAAGGTGTTGGTGATTTGTGCGTCAATGCGCGAGAACGCATATTGCGAGCTGCTACTGGCCTTGGTTTTCATCGGTGCGATTGGTTGTCCATTGACCAGACGCGGTAACGCCACAAATGTCCCGGTGGCAAAATTCGCATTGCTGATCGGCGCGATGAAATTGGAGACGGAGGATGACCGGGAATAAAATGGCGTGTAGCTGCCCAAAAACCACATGCGCGATTTGACCAGCGGCCCAGATAGCGTGACCGTTGGATAGAACGATAAATTCTGCGTGCGCGGTTGTCGCAGCATGTACACATAATCAGGATTTGCTGCAATCGCCGCCGCGCTGGCATTACTGGCGACAAAGCGTGACAAGGCAGCGCGTGGGCCGGGTTGCAATCCGCTAGGTTCAAATTCAGAACCGATCTCACCGTGAAAACGATCTGCACCGCCTTTAGTCGCTACCACAATCACACCACCCGATGCGCCGCCGTGTTCGGCTTCAAACCCGCCGGTTTTGATTTGCACTTCAGAGATGATCGAATTCGGCAGATTGTTGTTGCCGTTCAGCGTTCCCGTGCGGAAGTTCTCGACCGAAACGCCATCAATCACGAAGGAGTTTTCCGACCCCGAAGCGCCATCCACTTGAAATCCGCCCGCCAATCCTTCGCCGCGCGTGGCTGGAGAAACGCGCAATAACGAAGTGAACGTTAAGCCTTTCGGCAATTGCTCAATCAGCTTGGCGGTGATGTTGGTTTGTTGTTTGCTATCGCCAGTTTCCAATGTCGCGCCCAGCGCATCGGTGGTGACGACGACGGATTCTGACATAGAAGACAATCCCAGTTTTAGATTGACCGTCGTGACGCCTTCAATCGTGACGGTGACGCCTTCGACCACCGTCGCCGCGAATCCGCCGAGCGGAGCCGTCGTGATTTTGTAGGTGCCGACGGGAATTTGCTCAAAGCGAAAGCCGCCTTGGTCGTCGCTCTGCACCGTGCGTAGATAACCGACTGACGTTCCGGTCAACGTGATGCTGACATTTGGCACGACGGCTCCGGTGGCGTCGGCGACCGTTCCGTCAACGGCTCCGGTGGTTCGTTGGGCGAATGTTGTCAGAGTGCTGATGCACAGCAGCATCAACAGAAATAACGTGTGTTTACAGGTGGGTCTCATGATCTCCTCCTTCGATAGTGCAACCAGAACTTTCGCTGCACTATGGTTGATGGTTCGCCTGGCTAGAGCTGAATTGCTGAGACGATATGGCTGTCTATCGCTACCCAGGGCTGGAAAAAGGTTTGCGGTAAGTTTTTTGGTGATCGCTTTGTGGCTTTGCCACCTGATGTACGGAAAGTCTGTGACTTTCCGGCAGCGTTCTTTCTCGCTTTCGGGCTATACCCACCCCTTTCACGCCACAAGCGGGCGTAGCCCTGAAATCTTTTCTCCTGCACCGGTAAGGCGGAGCCATACCGCACATCGGGTGGCGGAGCCGCAGTCGTTATCCTCGAAAGATTTACTGCTACAAAAAATGGTTGCTGGTTTCCTGCTACGGCATCATCAATCGCTTTCCAATGCTGTGGATGCCATTGACTGCGCATTGAAGGTGAACGCAGAGAAATGCCCTTTTTCAAGGCGTTGATTTGCTCCGCTAATTTGGGGTCAAGCTTGATACAAGCCGCGAAATCCGCTTCTGCTGCTTCGATATTGCCTAAACGCCGATACACCATACCTCGATGCAACAATGCCTGGGCCATTTGGGGATTCAGCAAAAGTGCCTGTGTGAAATCATTCAGCGCGGCTTGCCATTGATTCAAGTGGTAATAGGCTTTTCCCCGATCCATCCAGACCTCTGACAATTGCGGACTGAGTTGCAGCGCCCGCGAATGATCCTGAATCGCGCCGCGTACATTGCGCTGTTGCAATTTCACCGTCGCGCGATACTGATATGTCTTGGCATTGTTTGGATCAGCACGGATGGCTTGATTGAAATCCCGCAACGCTAATCCAAGTTCCTGCCGATCCAGTCGAATCATTCCGCGTGCGACATAGGCGCGAGCCGCTTTCGGATTGAGTTGGATGGCGCGCGACAAATCCCGCACGGCAGCATCGTGAGCGCCGGACAACAGCCTGACCACGCCGCGTCCATACCACGCTTCCGCCAGCGTCGCATCCGCACGAATGGCCGCGTCATACTGCATCATTGCTTCATCCCTGTCTCCGTTGGCGAGTGATTCTTTGGCTTGCGCCAGGAATTTGAGCGCCGCTTGTTTCTGCTCCTGTTTCGTGGGCGAGGGCAGCACAACGTTGAGCGTGAACAACAACACCGAGCATAAAAGTAAAGGCATACAGGGTCTCCCAGTTCATCACCAATGCGGAAAAAGATTGGTGCTATCTGAGAGAGCGGATTGCCCGCCGCTTTCCCCTCACGAAAAAACAGAAAATTATCGCGGCTGTAAATCTTGTACTTTTCAGAGTTCACGCTTTAGCGTGCATCTGGCGCGTCACACGCTGAAGCGTGAACTCTGAGAGCGTGTTTGGAAATTAGCTTGCGAAGCAAGCGGCAGCATAAAGCCTGGGGCGTGTAGCCCCAGGTGGACGTGAAAAGAACCTCGCAGCCCGTGAAACGGGCGAGAGCCGATTCGCTGTCGCCTGTTTCACCGGCTACGCGCTTGTGATCACGCTGCCCTGGGGTTCCGGCTCTCGCCTTCACCCCAGGCTTTACCCTACCACCCGCCTTCGCGGGTTATGATCGTCGAATTTCCAAACACTCTCTTAGATCAGGTTGCTCAACGAACGACGAACTTTTTTCTTGCCTGCTGATGGTCATTGCGGTAGCTTCTGCCAGCCTCGAAATATCCTTGGAGGCAATCTCTCGTGCAATTCCTCATTGAGTTTTTCTCGGCCTTCCGTACCGATGCGCTGGACTGGTGTAAAGGCCGCAGCCCAATCCTTCGTCTCACGCTTTTGCTTTATCTCGCCTACGCGGGCGTCCATCACATGCGCGATCAACTGTATTCCAGTTGGTTCGGCGGCCTAACGTTTGGGCTACATGAATTCGGTCATGTGTTGTTCAGCGGCTTCGGCGAATTTATGAGCATCGCGGGCGGTAGCATTACGCAATTGGTGGTGCCGTTGATCGGCATCGGGATGTTGCTCTATCAACGCGATTACTTTGGGATTGCTGTCGCAGGCTGTTGGGAATCCTTCAGCTTGTACAATTTGGCGACGTACATCGGCGACGCGCAAGTGATGCAATTGCCGCTTGTGAGCATTGGCGGCGGCGATGCGTATCACGATTGGGAATATCTGCTCGTGCATCTGGGATTGATCGAACACGATGCCAAAATCGCGGCCATGACGCGCGGGCTTGGGTTTGTCATGCTGCTGATGTCGTGGAGTTGGGGCGCGTGGGTGTGCTACCGAATGCTGCGAAAACCGGCTGTTGCCACAAGTGATTTCTTCACTGTCGAGGAGCCACGAAGCAAAGGCGGGCGGTTACGTTGAATCCTTGAGGTATTTGCTCCCAGAAAAAGTTTACCGCAGAGACGCAGAGGAAGGCAGAGTTTACGTGGAGAGTAATCGGAAGACGCGGCGGTTCTTTCGACTTTCTCTACGTTTTCTCTGCGCTTCCTCTGCGTCTCTGCGGTGATGAAAACGATGCTCGAATGCGAACATCAGTAAACAACATGGTTGCGTTGCTTCTTTTTCCTTAGAACTCAATCCGCAACGCAAATTGCATCACGCGCGGCGTACCTTGAATTCCGGTGAAGCGGCCAAAATCCGCCGAGGGCGTCGCGCCCAGATATGGGTCTTGGGCGATGCCGATAGCAGCGATGTTGGTGAATCGTTGCGTGTTTGTCAGGTTGAACGTATCCCATCGAAACACGACCTGACCTTTTTCGCCCGGCAGCTTGAAGGTTTTCATCACCCCCAAATCGAATTGCACAAAGCCCGGTTGCCGCAGCACATTGCGGTCGCCAATCTCGCCGGGGTAGGGTGTGCGATAGCTTTGATATGCGGCCTTGGGATCACTGAATAAATTCGGATCGCCCGTGCGTGTTGGCGAAGATTTCACTGGACGAATCTGAATCCCGCGTGAACGAACGTTCCAGTTGGTGGCCCAGCCCGACAGATCAAGCGGATCGCCGGAATCAATCGGGAACCCTGTGTTCAGGCGATAAATGCCCGTCACTTTCCATCCGCCCAAGACCGCATCGGCGACGACGGGCAGATTGCTGAAGAAGGTACGCCCGCGCCCAAATGGCAAATCATATCCGAAGTTGGCATTGACCAAATGCCGCACATCGAAGTCCGAATTCGAGCGGTTGAGATTCAAATCCAGTGGGTTTTTGATGAATACCGCGCCTCCGGTGATCGCGTTCGATGCTTCATTGCCCGACGCAATATCAATCGAATGGCTGTAGGTGTAATTCAAATCCATGAAAAAGCTTTGCGTAAAGCGTTTGCGGAAGGTGGCCTGAAGTGCATGATAATCCGACGTTCCCAGCGATGAATACGCGGCAAAGGTCGCGTACTGTGGATGCACGAAGAGATTGTCACCAAAGCCTAAACCATCGTCCCACACCGCCTGTGCAAAAGTGTAATCCGTCGAACTGCGACCGCCCACGGAAGTGCGCGCAATCCGGCGATAGGCCGCTTGCGTGGCGGTCAATTGTGTAGTGGTGCCAAGCACGTTGTAGTTGCCTGCCAAGCCGGGAAACAGGTTTTCAAAATAGGCGATGTTTGGCACTGAAGAGATAGGCGAATTCGACGTACGGTGCGCAATGATTTGTCGCATTGCGGAGTAAAAATCCACGCCGGATTTCGGGTCTACCAAATTGTTGAAATGCGCCACATCGCGCGACAACAGTAAATTGCGCCCGACGCGCCCGACATAGCTGACTTCAAGTGAATAGCCTTTGCCGAATTCACGACCAAGTGACGCATTCCACGAATAGTTGTACGGTGTCGTTAAGTTGTCATCCAGCGATTGCTCAATGCGTTGCGCTTCATCGCCAGGCGTTTGCAGTGGGAATTTTAGATCCGATGCAATCGAAATCCCCGGCAAGGCTCGAACATTTTGTCCCAAAGCCGTAAACAAAGGTGCGAGGCGATTGGTGACGTTGTACGTGTTCGCCGCGATATTATTTTGCGATGTAAAACCGAGCGTTGAGTTCAAATCAAATGCGACTGCCAATGCGCTGCCCATTCGGTCGTACGTCATGCGGAAGCCTCCGCGCACGGTGGTTTTGTTTTCGCCGAAGATCGTTTTCAGCAATCCGTTCTGAAAATTCGGCGACCACGCGACCGCCACTGATGGCGCAAAGTTATTCCAGTCTTGCGAGTAATACCCATCTCTTCCATTGGCTTTACCCGCGAGATCAACACTGAGCAAGGTGTTGTACGGCTTGCCCGTTTGCGCGCCTGCAACCCGTTGATTAAAGAAATCGCTGAGGCTCGTCGTCGGCTTGACCTGCACGCCCGATGCCTGATCCCGGCGCGAGCAACTTGCCGTCCGGGCCATAGTTGATGTTCGCCCCATACTCCGAAAAGCGCCCGATCACCGCCGCCAATGCGCCACGCAGATCAAGCAATGTGGGGTCGCCCAGATTAGAGAAAATGGGATCGCCGTTCGCTTCATCAAACACCAGCACATCGCCGGAGAAGTCGTAGTATGACGGATTCGTCGTTGCATAGTCGTAGGTCGTCGCAAACGATAAACGATTGTTCGTGATGAACCGCAAGTTTGTGCCGAATTGCATTGAATGCTGGCCTCTGCTCCACGAAATGTCATCTGTGATGTTATGCACGGGCGTCACGCGGGCAATCGTGCGTTGATAATTCAAGGGATCGAAGACAAAGCGAAAAGAGACCTCATTTTGAGCCGAATCGCCTCCCTGACTAAAGGCTGCGTGCGTCAATCCATAACGGACGTGGTTGACCAGCGTATTTGAAATCGTCCACGCATGCCCAATGGACAGCCCTTTCGGATGATTCCAAAGGGTTGGCGCAGGGGTATCAGGGAAGCGTTGCCCGGTCAGGTCGGTGGCTGCAATGGTGGCATTGTCGTTTTGATAATTCAGCCGCGCGAAGACGGTATGATTGTTGGCGACATTAAAATCAAAGCGCGCAATGTAGGTGTCCTGTTGGACGGGCGCGGAGGCATTGAAACGAAAGCCGCTGGTATTCAATCCATCGCCGGTTGAGGTGTCATTGGCGCGATACTTTTGTGCCGCCGCCGCAAGCAGCGAGAGCGCGGTAGTGTTGATGCCAGGACTTGCGCCATTCGCCGCCAAATACGCCGCATTGATTTGCGCTGCCGTCTGACAAGTGACGCCCGCTGGAGTTCCTGCCGGACAGCTCGGATCGCTGGCTCCGTTGGCGGATTTGTAGCGCACTATGCCTTGCCCCAGAGTAGCGAGCGGAACCGTGCGCACCACACTTGTTCCTTTGGCTTCGCGGAATCCTTCGTAATTGAAGAAAAAAAACGCGCGCCCTTTTTTGATAGGGCCGCCGAGTGAACCACCAAAGTTATTGCGAATCAGTGCCGGACGCTCAACGCCCGCTTTGTTATTAAACCAATCGTTTGCAGACGTGACTGTGTTGCGGTGATATTCATAGAGCGAACCGTGAAAATTATCAGTGCCGGATTTGGTGACAAGCGCGACTTGTGCGCCGGACGAACGGCCCGCGTCGGCGTTTGCATTCGTCGTCGTGACGCGGAATTCCTGCAACGAATCCGGCGTCAGACGAAGCACGCTGAAAAACGCTGCGCCGCCTTGTTGTTCGTTGACATCCACGCCATCCAGCGTGACATTCGATTGATCGGAACGCGCGCCATTCACATGGCCTCCGCGTTGTACATCGTCTTCATTTCCTGTCGCAGGCGTCACGCCGGATTGCAGCGAAAGAAGTCCCGGAATGTTGCGCGCATTCAACGGCAGCTCAATCACCTTCGTGCTGTTGAAACTGTTGCCAAGCGTCGCATCGGTGGTGTTGAGAATCGCTTCGCCGCCGGTCACTGTGACGGTGTCAGCAATTCCACCAATCTGAGTGAAGGATAGATTCAACGTCAACGGCGTGTTGACCAGCACTTGGACATTGGTATTTTCAATGGATGCGAAGCCCTGGGCTTCAGCTTTTATTTTATAAACTCCGGGCGTAACTTGCGGAATCTGATAGGCTCCGTTATCCGCCGACGTGACGGTGCGGCTGACGCCCGTAGTTTTGTTCGTAATGATGATCGTTGCGTTCGGGATGGCGTTCCCCTGGGGATCGGAAACGGTTCCCGACACGATAGTATTTTGAGCAAAGGCAGACGTTGCCAACAAGCTCAGTACGAGAATCAAAAGTGCGTGCTGCAAAATTGGGTAGATGGCTCGCATAACTCCTCCTGAGAACGTAGGTTTTACAACTTGAATGGAGTGCAGCGTTTTCGAGTGATGACGAACGGCTGCCCCCGGCTTACACTCATTTGTGAATGAGCAAGGTCTGTGCCGTTTTTCTGAGATGATCGTGAAAGAGAAGCGTGCGAAGAGGTTAGCGATTGTGGGCGAAAGTTTGATCCGGCGGAAATCGTGGCTGCGCTTTCCAGGATTTTATATCGGATAAGATTTTCTCAATAAGAAATCTTGTTTGCGATCATATTGGAAGAAATGCCAGGGGGGGATTTGGGCGGGGCTGGCATCATTCTGCAACTGATCTTGAACCCTAGCCCCTGATACCTAACCTCTGTCAGCCTTTGCTGAGGAATTTTTTGATGCCGTTCTGGCAATCTTCGGTCATCCGCGCAATCGCATTCATGTCCACGCCCGCCCGAATGGATTGCTCGAAACTCATGCCATCGGTTTGATAAAGCAACTGCTTCGTCAGCATCACAGCGGATGCGCTGAGAGCCGCAATTTCATTGGCGAATTTGTCCACTTCGGCGTCAAAGTCTTCGTCGTTGCAGACGCGATTCACAAACCCGATGCGTTCGGCTTCGTCTGCCGCAATGACCTTGCCCGTTACGAGCAATTCAAGCGTCCGCTTTTCGCCGAGGCTGCGTCGCAGAAAGGCCATCACCATCGCGGCGACGAAACCGATTTTGACTTCCGGGTACGCGAACTGTGCCGAACGCGCCGCGATAATCAAATCGCACGCTGTCGCCAATCCTGCGCCGCCCGCAAATGCGCGCCCGCGCACTGCGGCGATGACAGGCTTTTTCATGCGACGCGGTTTGCTGAACATTTCCGACGCAGCCGCAGCATCGTGCAAGTTGTCGAGGACTGTCGCTTGCGAAAGCCGTTCGAGTTGCGCGAGGTCTGCACCCGCACAAAAATCTGTTCCTGCGCCGCGCAGCACTACGACTTTGACGGCTTCGTCGGCATCGGCGGCATTCAACGCACTGAGCAGTTCGCGCACCAATTGATCGCCGAGCGCATTGCGTTTTTCGGGACGATTGAGCGTGATGTGCGCGACAGCGCCTTTGGTTTCGGAAAGGATTTGAG
>JAEUQN010000470.1 GCA_016789725.1 Blastocatellia bacterium
CTGCACAAGGACTCCAAACTCACGGAGGACGAGAACAAGCAACTCCACGATGAGATCCAAAAGCTCCTGAAGGAGTACGAAGACAAGGTCTCGACCTTGCAGGAGAAGAAGACTGCCGAGGTGATGGAGGTCTGAGCGGGGAGTCTCGCGCACGGAACACGCCCACTTCCTCCCCGGTTCGACGGTGCGGTGCCGCGCGTCCGCGCGACTGCCCCCGTACCCTCAAATCGGAGAGAAAGTAGCCGTGCACCGTACGCGAGATTCGCTATCCTCTCGGCCCCTCGCGACCCCGGTCGCGCGCGGTCCACGGACGGGCGAGTAGCTCAGTCGGTAGAGCAACTGGCTTTTAACCAGTAGGTCCCCGGTTCGAGCCCGGGCTCGCTCACCACCCGTCCCTGGATGCGCGCGGGCAGAGGTTGTCCCCGGTCCTCCGTTTCCGATGCGCGCGACGTTTTCGACTTCGGTTGCCGCGGCTTTCGCGTCGTGCGTGATCGCCGCCTGTCGCCCGGCCGCGCCCACGGTCGAGCGCAATCCCTCGCGCGTCGTCGTCACGCTGGATCTCGCGCGCGCCGTGTCGCGGCTCCCCGACCCGACGCTTCCGTCGTGGGCGTTGGATGCAACCTGGCCCGAAGCGGATGCGCGCGACGCCTTTGTGGTCGCGCTCGGCGAGGAAATCGTCCTGCCGATCGGCCT
>JAEUQN010000471.1 GCA_016789725.1 Blastocatellia bacterium
GATACTAGGTGAAGTGCGAAAAGGTACGTCGCAGAACGAAGTACAGAGAGGAAAATAACGCATGAATGAAACCATGTTTATCGATCCGCAGCGATGTATAGGATGCAGATCCTGTGTCGCCGCTTGCCGCGAATGCTCAACGCATAAGGGCTACTCGATGATCTTTGTTGATTACATCGACCGCAGCGAGACAACCGCTACGATGCCGACCATCTGTATGCACTGCGAAGAGCCGACCTGTGCGATGGTTTGCCCGGCGGATGCGATCAAACAAAATGAAGATGGTGTGGTCATGTCCGCTCTGAAACCACGTTGTCTCGATTGCCGAAATTGCGTGAACGCCTGTCCCTTCGGTGTTCCTAAATATAACTCGGCAATGCATCTGCAGATGAAATGCGATATGTGCTACGACCGCACAAGCGAGGGGCTCAAGCCAATGTGTGCGAGCGTTTGCCCGACCGGAGCTTTGTCGTTCGGCACGTATGAACAGATCGTTCCACTGCGTAGGACCAAACCAGTCAACGCCCACGTTTTTGGCAATCAAAGTGTCAAGACAAAAGTCTATATGATGTTGCCGACGGATGCCGACGAAGTTAGCATCGACGGCTGCGGCGTTTTTGAGGGACAGATCGCCCTCGATGGCTCACCCAAGAGTGAAGAATCGTGGATAGACACCCAAGTGGAGGAATCCG
>JAEUQN010000472.1 GCA_016789725.1 Blastocatellia bacterium
CCGATGAACCGTCCGGCGCGATTTGCCAAATGTCGTACTGGTCATAAAGCAGCACATACTTGTCGTCTTTGGCCCAGCCCGCATTGCCATACGAAGGCGGCTGATCCGGGTGGTCGTCGTCTTCCTGCCAGAATGCGACGCCGAGCTTTTCAGTCAGGTTGGTGATTTTGCCGTCGGGAAGGGAAATCGAATTCCAGTTTTTGCCGTCAAAATACAACCCGTATTTGGCGTTCGGCGAAAGCGAAACGTTGGCGCGTTGGCCTTTTAACAGCGGCTTGCGCGAACCATCCAAGGTGTTGACCAGATAACTGTCGTTTCTGCCGCCAAAAGATTCGTAACCGATCAAAATCCGGTACGCGCGATCATCCGTGCCAATTGCCCATTGCCCGTTGCGCGACGGCGTCAGGTTTTCCATCGTCGCGTCGGCCAGTTGCACGAACTTGCCTTCTTTCAGGTGATACACGGCGCGATAAGATTTGTTCGCTTCCTGTGTGGCGCGGACTTTTTGCATAGGTTGGATGTAATCGTCTGTCCAGTGCCACAAATCGGCGACGACTTTTTCGTCGGCAGATTCAGCTTCGTTCGCATCTTTTTCCGGTTCCGGCGGAGGAGCTACGCCAAGAAACAATTTGCTGCCGTCGGCAGAAAAACTCAGCGCACCGCGTTCGCTGATGACCATTGCGGCGTTAAA
>JAEUQN010000473.1 GCA_016789725.1 Blastocatellia bacterium
TTGCCGCGCGAAGACGACGAAGCCGCAGCCCTCATCGCGTGGCAATTCCAGCGCGAAAAAATTTCCGTATTGACCCAGGTCAGATTGCAACGGGTCACGCAACGCAACGCTGATCAAGTCATCGCCTATGAACACAACGGGCAGGAAAAAGAATTGCTGGCGGATGTCATTCTCGTCGCAGCGGGCCGCGTTCCCAACATCGAAGACCTGGGCTTGGACGCCGCTGGCATCAGCTATACCCGTGACGGAGTTTTGGTGGACGACTTTTTGCGTACCACCAACGCGCGCGTGTATGCCGCCGGAGATGTCTGTTCGCAATACAAATTCACGCACGCGGCTGATGCAATGGCGCGTATGGTTTTGCGCAATGCGCTGTTTTTCGGACGGGAAAAAGTCGGCAATCTGGTCATGCCTTGGGTGACGTATACCGATCCGGAAGTCGCCCACGTCGGTTTTTACGAAGAAAGTGCGCGCGCCGCCGAATATGACGTAGCGACACTGACAGAACACTTTGCCGACGTGGATCGCGCCATTTTAGATGGCGAAGAGGAAGGATTTGCCCGTGTGCACTATGACCGTCGTACGGGGCGCATTCTGGGCGGCACAATCGTTGCACGGCATGCAGGCGAGATGATCAGCGAATTGACGCTGGCCATCACGCAAGGACTGAAACTCGCCGCACTGT
>JAEUQN010000474.1 GCA_016789725.1 Blastocatellia bacterium
GAGGGCGTCTCTACGACCGTTTTCGCGAGCGAGTGATGTTTCCGATTATCAACCAGAAGGGCGATGTGATCGCTTTCGGCGGCCGCGTCCTTGGACAGGGCGAGCCGAAATATCTGAACTCCCCCGAGACGCCCCTGTTCGAGAAAGGCAGCGAGGTATTCGGACTGCCGCAAGCACGCGCGGCGATTCGCAAGCACGATACGGTGATTGTCGTCGAGGGTTATCTGGATGTCGTGGCGCTTGCGCAGCATGGAACGGGCAATGCCGTTGCCACACTCGGTACAGCCACCACGGGCATGCAGGTACAGAAGCTGCTGCGGCAAGCTGAGCGCATCGTTTTTTGCTTTGATGGCGATGCTGCCGGACGAAAGGCAGCGTGGCGAGCCCTGGAGAACAGTCTGGAGGCTTTGACTGAACAGAAAAGCATTGCCTTTGTCTTTCTCCCCGATGGCGAGGACCCCGACAGTTTTATTCGCAAACACGGCGGCGAGGCTTTTCAGCGGTTGATCCGACAGGCAACACCGCTCTCCGATTTCCTGCTCAGCGAATTGTCGGCGCGCTGCGAGCTGGGCACTGCAGAAGGCAATGTAAGGCTGGTCGTTGATGCCAAACCACTGCTTGGCCGTCTGCAGTCCTCGTTCCTGCGTCTGCAATTGGTCAAGCGCTTGGCACAGGCCAGCG
>JAEUQN010000475.1 GCA_016789725.1 Blastocatellia bacterium
TAACAAAGCCGTAGTGCGCCTTGTTGACGTGCCGGAAGGCCAATCAGGGCTTCCGGTGGGGCAGCTCTTTTTCTGTGCGCCATCTTTTGTGATGGCAAACAGAGAGAGCCGGGCAATCTGCGGCAATCCAGCTGCACGATCAGAAAACCGATGAACATCTTTAAGACTACGCAGCCGCAGTCCGCACAGTGGCCATTGACTGTTGTGACGTTCGCAATCCTTCTCGCCGCATTTGTACTGCCGGGAATGGCGCAGCAAATACAGAACACGGTTCAGCACCCATCTGAGCAAACGTCACAGCATGCAATGCAGCATAAAGCCGATGTTCAAGCGGGCGGTGTAAGCCTCGCCGGTCTGGTTGAAGCGGCGCTCGCGGCCAACCCCGAACTCACTGTGATGCGCCGTGGATTTGATGCGGCGCGGGCGCGCATCCCGCAAGCCAAAGCATTGCCCGATCCGATGGTGTCGCTGAGCAACAGCACGGTGACCAACCCCGTTCCTTTCGCCGGGTTGAAAAATGACTTCAGCGAAATCGCGCTGGGCTTCAGTCAAGACCTGCCCTGGTTCGGTGTGCGGCGGTTGCGCGGGCAGGTGGCGAGCGCCGAATCCGAAGCGAAGTTTCAGGAGTACGCGGCAACGGCGCTCCGGCTGACGAGCGAAGTGAAGCTCGCGTATTACGAC
>JAEUQN010000476.1 GCA_016789725.1 Blastocatellia bacterium
TCACGCGCAACCGATTGCCTGTTACAAATGCGGCCCGCGCGCATGGCTCGAACGAGCCGACAGTAAGCCTGTCACCGCCGAGATGTTTTCGATGCTGGATGATGTAGACGCCGCCTGCACGCTGCTGCAAAAAGGCTATATCGTCGCTGTCAAAGGCATCGGCGGTTTTCAACTCGCGTGCGATGCAACCAATGAAGACGCGGTCGCGCGCTTGCGCCAACTCAAGCACCGCGAGCGTAAGCCGTTTGCGCTGATGGTGCGCGATTTGGAAATTTCGTACGAATACTGCGAAGTCAGCGAAACCGAAGCGAGGCTGTTGCAAAGTGCCGCTGCGCCGATTGTGATTTTAGAAAGGCGGTACAGTACGAGGAGCGGTAGCGACTTGGCTGATACTCCATCAGCTCGCTACCGCTCGCCGTACCGTACCGAGGTCGCACTCAGTATTGCCCCGGGCATCAACACACTTGGCGTGATGCTGCCAAATTCACCGTTGCATCATTTGTTGCTGCGCCGGATGACTCGTCCGATTGTGCTGACTTCCGGCAATCTTTCCGATGAGCCGCAGTGCATTGACAACGACGAAGCGATGGCCCATTTAGGTCACATCGCCGAATTCTTTCTGACGCACAATCGCCCGATTGCACAGCGCGTGGATGATTCGGTCGTGAAAGTGATGGCAGG
>JAEUQN010000477.1 GCA_016789725.1 Blastocatellia bacterium
ATTGGCGTCTGTTGGCGCAACCGAAATGGCGCTGACGCTGCCGCCAGAAAGGGCGGCGCTGGCTTGTGTCCAGGAGCTTGCACCGTTGCTGGTGCGCCACAACACCGAACCGCCCGTCCATAAACGTTGTGCGTTGGATGGGTCCATAATGAACGGTGTGATGAACAAAAAGCCGGAGTTGGTGATGCCGCTGACAGCATTTGCCCAACTGTTGCCGCCGTTGGTGCTGCGCTGAATCGAAAGACCGAAATTCTCCGCGTACAGCGTGTTGGTATTGGTTGGGTCTACCGCGACATACCCGCCATCGCCACCCAGCACGGTACTCCACGAAGCGCCGCCCGCTTCTGAACCGCGATTGGTGCCGTTGTCTTGCGTTCCGCCAAAATACGTCTGGCCGTTGGGATAGGGAACTCCGTGATAGAACTGGGTCACGCCGTAGTTGTTATTCAGTTTGGAAAACGTGACCAGCCCAGTGCAGGAACCGCTGCACAACACGCCGCTGGTGCGAACCGGTGCGCGCGCATCCGTGGTGCGATAGATGCCGCCGTCGTTGCCGACAAACATCGTCTTGTTGCTTGTTCCGTTGTACTGCGGGTGGAAAACAATCGTGTGATGGTCTGGGTGTATGCCGCAAGGGACATAGCCCCAATTCGCACCGCCGTCATCTGAGCGAAAAATAT
>JAEUQN010000478.1 GCA_016789725.1 Blastocatellia bacterium
GCCCCCTCAAGGTACCAATCGTTCACCCATTCCATCACATTGCCCGCACCGTCCATGACACCATAGGGACTGGCGTCACTCTTCACACGCCCCACCGGCGCCGCCACGTCAAACCCATCGTCCACGCGAGCCCAATTCGCCGCGTTCGGCACTTCCACGTTTCCCCACGGCCATAGGCGACCATCAGGCCCGCGCATAGCCTTCTCCCACTCCGCCTCGGAGGGCAACCGCCTTCCGCGCCACTCGCAGTAGGCTTTCGCATCCTCCCAGGAGACATAGACGGCCGGCTGATTCACGCCTCGCATACGCAGCGTATTTTTCGCATACCGTGAGGGCGGTCCTGACTTTCGATGTCCCGTTGCCTTCACAAAGGCGGCATACTGCGCGTTCGTCACCTCGTAACGATCAATCAGAAACTGGTCGAGGTAAATCGTCCGCTCGGGCTGCTCGTCGAACCCGCCCCGATTGGTCCCGAACACAAACGGCCCCGCAGGAATCACAACGAGTTCCTCTTCAAGGGGTTCTTCGGCGGAGGCCGACTCAGGATTAGAGCCCCCCTGATCCTGCTCGACCGATTGAGGCTCAGCTTCGAACGGGGTGGATATCGTCCCGCGAAGAATCGCGATGATGGGTAAGCTGGCGGCAAACAACACCACCAGAAGGAAGATCACTTTGAATC
>JAEUQN010000479.1 GCA_016789725.1 Blastocatellia bacterium
GGACGCTGCCGCAATCGGTTTGTCAGCCGACGAACTGGCGCCGAAAACGCAGATTCGCAAAATCTACGTGCCGCAGAAATCCAAACAGACTCAGTTCATCGAAGGCAGCCCGGCGGAAATCGCCGCCAAGTTGATGGACAAGCTGAAAAATGAAGCTCGAGTTTTTTAGTTCACAGTTGGCAGTTCGCGGTTCGCAGTTGCTGTGAACTGTGAACTGTGAACGTTGATCCGGAGGAACCAATGGCAAACGGAATTTTAGTTTTCATCGAACACGTTGACGGCAAGGTCAATAAAGCATCTTACGAAGCAGTGCGCGCGGCTCAGTTAATCAGCGGCGCAACGGGACAGGCGGTTTCGGCGGTTATTTTTGGCAGTGGCATTGGCGCAGCGGCGGGCGAAGTCGCAGCCAAAAAACTCAGCGCGGTGTACACCGTCGAAAACGATGCGCTGAAGTCATACACCGCTGACGGTTATTCGGCTGCGTTCAAACAAGTCATCGAACAACTACAACCGGAACTGGTTTTGATGACGCACACCTATGAAGTTCGCGATTTCGCGCCGAAGTTGGCGGCGTCTTTGCGCCGTGCATTGGTGGGCGATTGCATCGGCCACAAAGTCGAGGGCGGTGAACTCGTCCTGACCCGGCAAGTCTTTCAAGGCAAGATGGCCGCCGATGTT
>JAEUQN010000047.1 GCA_016789725.1 Blastocatellia bacterium
GGAGTGGGTACAAAAGCCTGAACGTCACTATTCGCAAAACCCTTGGGTTATTTGCCAATGTGCGCCCTTGCGTTTCGTATCATCCATTTGTCCGCACCAAACATCCGATGATGAATGTGGTGGTGATTCGTGAAAATGAGGAAGACACCTATGCCGGCATCGAACATCAGCAAACCGATGATGTCGTGCAATGTCTCAAACTGATTTCACGGCCCGGCTGTGAGCGCATCTGTCGTTATGCCTTTGAGTATGCGGTGGCAAATAAACGTCGCAAAGTGACCTGCCTGACCAAAGACAACATCATGAAATTGACCGATGGTCTTTTTCACAAGGTCTTCAACGAAGTCGCCGCCGAGTATCCAAACATTGCGACTGAACATCTGATCGTAGACATCGGCACGGCGCGACTCGCCACCACACCCGAAGACTTTGATGTCATTGTGACACCTAATTTATATGGCGATATTATCTCGGACGTCGTGGCGGAGATGACCGGTTCGGTGGGAATGGCCGGATCAGCCAATATCGGCAAAAACATTGCGATGTTCGAGGCCATTCACGGTTCGGCTCCCGCTATTGCCGGTCAGGGAATCGCCAATCCATCAGGCTTGCTCCACAGTGCGATCATGATGTTGGTGCATATCGGTCAGACCAAATGCGCTGAAAAGATTCACAATGCCTGGCTGCGAACAATTGAAGAAGGAATTCATACGGGGGAAATCAGTTCGCACGACCACACCACAATGCGCGTGGGAACTGAACAATTTGCAGCAGCGGTCATTGAACGGCTAGGGCAATCGCCGCAAAGATTACCCATTGTTCGATATGAAGCATCGGAACCGGGCGCACCGTTTCAAGTCGAGACCAGCAAACGAGCGCGGGCGGAAAAGAAACTGGTTGGCGTTGACGTGTTTATTCATCAACACGACATGTCGCCGGAAGAACTTGCCCACAAACTGGAACGAGCCAGTGGCGAGGGGCTGCATCTCAAACTGATTACGAATCGCGGTGTAAAAGTCTGGCCGGGTGGATTTCCCGAAACGTTTTGCACCGATCACTGGCGTTGTCGCTTCAAAAAAACCAGCACCAATGGGTACACAGTCACGCACGATCATATCCTTGGTTTACTGCGTCGGATCAAAGAGCAAGGTCTCGATTTCATAAAAACCGAAAATTTGTGTACCCTGAATGGCGAATTAGCCTTCTCGCTGGGGCAGGGCGAATAGAGTGGATGAAACAGGATAAACGCCGGGCGAGTCGGCTTTTTTGAGATGGCAATCGCTCGCCCGGCGAGGACGAGGGGAAAGAATGATCCAATCCTGGGAGCGCCTGAACAGGCAATAATCAACCAAGGCTATGACCAACCAACGCGAAAAGGAACGAGAAATCAGCCAAGCCATTATCCGCTTTGAGAAAGAGTTTATGGGGCGTGGCCCGTTGGAGGCACGAACCTTCATTATCGAAGATATGATCCTGGTACGGCTAAAAAACGTACTGACGCCAGCCGAATTAACCCTCGCGCAAGCAGACCCCATTCGGCGCGGACGACAACTCATCAAGCAAATGCGGCTAGAGTTAATAGATCAAGGCCGCCCATTGCTCACCGCGATTATCCAAGACATTCTGGGGTTGCAAGTCGTCAGCCAGCACACCGACATCAGTTCTAAAACTGGCGAAAAAGTGTTTGTGTTTACCCTTGAAGGCAAGCCGAATTTCGACCACTTATAGCCCTCTCATCTGTCCCGCACGAGCGGAGCATCAGCCCCTCCGATGTTTGCTGTTCCGAGCATAATACTCCCCCAACTGTCTCATTGACGAAACAGCGTTTCACGAGATACAATTCTCCCCGTTGCGCGCACTGGCTACGTTGCCGCTGTGCTTTAGGTATTTTTCCTATTTGGAGGATTAGCAGTATGACGAACACTCGTTTGAAAATTAACCCGCTCAGCCGTCGCCCTCGCCAGCAACGGTTAGTCATGGCGGTACGCGGTGGTGCAGGCGTTGGCAAATCGTTTTTTGCGTCGTCGTTGGCGGACGCGGGTCTAGGTCGTTTGTGCATCATTGACACCGAACGCAAATCCCGGCTATTGCCCGGCGTCGGCGATAAATTTGACGGGTTGGAGGTCGAACATCCCAGTGAAGTGCCGGAGTTTGTCGAATGGTTGCTGCAATCCCCTGAAGCCGCCGAACAAAACTATGGCTGCTACGCGCTGGATTCCTGGGCCAGTTATTTTTCCGCCAAGCACAGCGAGATGATTGCAGCGGTCCGCGAACGCACAGGCGACCCGCTGGCACAGCCAAATGCCGAAGAACTCGCGGCGGATCAAATGATTTTGCAAGGCGTGTTGCGCAGTCTTTGT
Organism: Blastocatellia bacterium; assembly: GCA_016789725.1. Lineage (GTDB taxonomy): Bacteria > Acidobacteriota > Blastocatellia > RBC074 > RBC074 > JAFDVL01. The sequence goes on from JAEUQN010000047.1 coordinate 2,361, forward strand.
CAGTCCGGCAAATCTGTCGTGATCGTGGATCAAATTCCGGCCAAGGGCAAAGAAAACAAAGAAGATAATGAGATGGGGCGAGTGTTGCCTTCGACCGCGAGCGGGTTGGAATACTTTGTGGACATTATGTGCGAGGTCTCTTTGCAAGAACGCAACGGTGAAGTCACCCGCGTGTTTCAGGTCGTAAAATCAAACAGTCCCGCCTTTGAGCTGGGCTTTGAAATGACTGGCAATGTACGGTTCAAAGACTTCCTAGATCACCTCGTCAAGCATAGTGGCTCGGCGCTTCCGGTCAATGAACCCGCTCCGCTCGAAGTGGCAGAAATGATCGCCGAACCTTTGCAGATCGTGCCGCCCCGCTTGACGATTGATGATTTGATTGCCAAGGCCGTCGCGCACGGCTTCAAACAATCGGACATCGTGACCGCCGCGAAAATTTACCATCAACAATCGAACATCTATCATTTGACGGATGAGCAGATCACTGACCTTGACCGTCGGATGTCAGCCAAAATTGAGAAACTATCCGACGCCTCTGTCAGCGTGCCGAGCGAGCAAACGTTTTCGATGCGCAACGGACGCCTGCGCCGTACGGGCAGTTGAAGAATATGGTGCGCCTGCGTCTTCACAGGCAGCGGATTCATTTATCGGAATGGATTCGATTGCCGACGCTGCCTGTGAGGGCGCAGGCGCACCACCCTGCTTGCGAAATCTTGCCAAGACCAGTAGTCTTTCGGCTTAGAAATAATCCCTTAACGCTACTGATTTTATGGCAATGAAAACACTTCTACTCAATCCACCTTCATTCGAGAAATTCGATGGCGGCGCTTCATCGCGCTGGCCGGCCACGCGTGAAATCGAAAGTTACTGGTACCCGGTTTGGCTGGGCTATCCGGCAGCCCTGATTAAAGAATCGCGCTTGCTCGACGCACCGCCCGCACACGTCAGCCCAACCGAAACGGCGAATATTGCGAAGGACTATGACTTCGTCATCCTGTTCACTTCACACGTCGGCTTCAACAATGATGTAAAGCTGGCAGAGATGATGAAGTCGCTCAATCCCGCTTTGAAAATCGCCTTCGTTGGCCCGCCAGTCACGACGCACCCGGAAGTTGCCTTACACGCAAGTCCCGCCATTGATTTCGTGACGCACAAAGAATTCGATTACGCCGTCACGCGCTTTGCGAATGGCGAATCGCTCGACACGATTCCCGGTGTGCATTTTTTGAAGGGCAATCAGATGGTATCCAACGCGCCAGAGCCACCGATTGAAAACCTGGATTCCCTGCCCTGGGTAACGCCGATTTACAAACGCGACCTGAACATCAAAAACTACAATGTACCGTTCTTGCAGCATCCGTTCATTGCGTTTTATTCGACGCGCGGCTGTCCGGCGCTTTGTACGTTTTGCTTGTGGCCGCAAACTTTCGATGGACACAAGTGGCGACAGCGTTCGGTGCAGGATGTCGCCAACGAAGTTGAATACGCACTCGATGCTTTCAAGCCCGATGGATTGAAAGAAATCTTTTTTGACGATGACACGTTTACTTACAATCCAAAACGAATGGTGGAAATGGCGAAGGCGTTTAAGCCGCTGAAATTCCAGTGGTCCAGCACCTCGCGTTCGCATCTGGATTATGAAACGCTCAAGGTCCTGGCGGATTCTGGTTGCCGTCTGTTCATCGTCGGCTTTGAATCCGGCAACGATCAAATTTTGAAGAACATCAAGAAAGGCATTTCCGCCGCGCGGTCCTTAGAGTTTGTAAAAAACTGCAAGAAAGTCGGCATCAAAGTTCACGCCGATTTCATCATCGGATTGCCCGGCGAAACACGCGAGACCATTAAAGAAACGATTGCCTACGCGAAAGAAATGGACCCGGAAACGTTGCAGGTTTCGGTCGCGCACGCTTACCCCGGCACTGAAATGTACGAATGGTTCCGCGACCAGGGAATCATCATGAACACGAAGATGTCCGATGAATTGGGTCAACAATTGCCGATGGCGAATTTCCAACATCTGTCAGGCGCAGAAATGCTGGAATGGGTGCATAAGTTTTACGACGAATATTACTTCCGTCCAAAGCCGATCTTCCGCATCTTGAAAGGCGCAATGTCGAATCACAACGACCGCAAACGCCTCTACAAAGAAGCCCGCGAATTTTTGCAAACCCGAACGCGGCGGCGGAAGTTGGTCGAAGCAGGACAGGTGTAGGAGTGATTTTGGATTTTAGATTTTGGATTTTGGATTGCAAGTAACCGAGTTATGAGATTGCGCTCCGAGCACTACAACTTTGCTTGCACGATTTAAGTCTGAAATCTGGAATCTAAAATCCAAAATCTAAAATCCATCTTAATAGTGCCTCCGTAATACTCAGCAGGAGGAACAACTATGCCCGCAAATGAATACGCATTTTTGACGCATTGGCGCGTGAAGGCTCCGGTCGAATTGGTTTATGACATCTTGAAAGATGGCAAAGACTATGTGCGTTGGTGGCCGGATGTGTATCTGGATGCGCAACACATTCCGTCCGGTGATCCGAATGGCATTGGCGATCAGGTGGTGTTGTTAACGAAAGGCTGGTTGCCTTACCGGCTGCGCTGGACAGCGACAGCCGTGCAGCGCGAACGTCCGCACACGATTGCGATTTCCGCTTCCGGGGATTTTGTTGGGCGTGGGATTTGGAATTTACAGCAGCAGGGTGAGGATTGTGACATCAAGTTTGATTGGCGCTTACGAGCCGACAAACCGCTGCTCCGTTTGCTATCGCCCATCTTCAAACCAATCTTTAAATGGAATCACACCTGGGCCATGAATCGGGGTTATCTTCGGTTACAACAAGAAATCGCCCGACGACTTCCACAAACATTTTCGCAAAAACTTGAATCTGAAATTTCGGTCGCAACGTAATCACCGTTGAATCGGGAATCTTCTGATTTAGGGGTTAGCCAGGTCTATTGGCAATCATATTGTGGTTGGGGGACTAGCAATATGACAACGATAGACCTGGCTTCTTTCGTTTATTGTTCGAGGTCAATCTGGGGTTCCATTTTCGTAAACCCAAAACCGAAAGCGACCAGTGTGAAGGGCAAGCGCAACAAGCGATCATTGTACTGATTGATGCCATTCACGTATTCATCACGGGCCGCTTTCAATTGTTTCTTTGCGGCTTCCACGGCTTCTGCCTGACGTACATAGACATCATTGGTTTTCAAATCAGGAAACTCATCGGTCAACTTCGCAATCGGCTCAACCGCCTGACTGATTTCTTTGTACGCGGCTTTCAGCGCATCCACATCACCGCTTTCGATAGCCTTCTTGACCGACTCACGCGCCGTATTGAGTGCGGCTAATGGCTCTGGGTCTTTTTTGATAATGGCTTTGGCCGTATCTAAAGCTTTGAAGGCGACGTCGCCTTGTGCAGTCATTGCTGCCAGGTATTTTTTCCACGTCGCGCCAACACCGTCGCGGCTGCGGGTCAGGTAATCTTTTGCGTAAGGGTATAATCTCTCAAGCGGGTAGAACTTCGCGTCATTTTTGAACTGCTCCCATTTCCAGGTGCCGTCGGGTTGCGCCGCAAACATCAACGGAATTTCTTTATTCACCGAAACAGCGGTCGAAGGTGTTTTTTCTTTGACAACGGCCAACCACTTGCCATCTTTGGGGGAAAGCGTGATTTCACCAATTTCGATGACTTCATCCAATGCGCCGATGATGCTGGTCGCAGGCGATTCAGATTGTGTCAGCACCTGCGCGGCAATCGCGCGAAACACATCATCTTTCGTCATCTTTTTCGCAGGCGCTTGCGCGAAGACTGTAAATGAGGCTAAAAGTAAGACGAACAGTCCGAGATTCAACTTGGCAATGGATTTGAGCATAGTTCCTCCAAAGAATCAGTCAAGCAAACCATTCAATTGGTTTGCTTCTTAAAAGGGATTCGCTTGTATCAATGGGCACGAGCTTAAAACAGTCGCAAACTGACCGTTTGCGACACGACGAAACAGGAGTGTAGAGTATTCCAAACATCGAAGGCAACACCAAAGGTTTGAAGGCCAACCAAATCAATCGGCTGGAAAAGCTCGCCACCCGGCGCGTTCCACCGACCGAAATCACGACACAAGAACTCGCGCGACAGCTCAGCGAACTCTCGCACGAAATCAAACGACAGGTCGGCGTGTTGATTGATCGCAAAGGTCACGTCGAACACGTGATCGTCGGTGACGCATCGCGCATCGTCCTGCCTGCACAAGCCCGCTCGCGTTTGGCCGAATCGCGTTTCAATGGATTGCGCTGTTTGCACACGCATTTGCGCGGCGAACCGTTAACGCAGGACGACTTGACCGACTTGGCATTGCTGCGGCTGGATTTGATGGCAGTGATTGACGTTGACCCGAAAACCGGTTTGCCCGGCCTCGTCAAAGCAGCGCATATTTTGCCGACGACCAGCATTCACAACGAAAACGGCGAGTCGTTGCAGCCACAATATCAATTCCTCGCGCCGAAGCCGCCGAGCCAGTTGGACGTGGATTTTCTCGACCTCATCGAATCGCTCGAAGCCGAAATGGCGCGTAATCGCGGCGCGCGCAAGGCGTCTGACACGCGCGAGCGCGCAATCCTGGTGAGTGTCACGACCGATGGCTTGACCTTCGCGCGCGAGTCACTGGCCGAGCTACGCGAGCTGGCGACGTCTGGCGGCTTGGTGGTTTTGGATGAAATCATTCAGCGCCGCCCCAGGCTTGATCCCGCGACGCTGGTGGGCAAAGGCAAGCTCGACGAAATCATCATCAATTGTTTGCAGTTCGGTGCAGATATGATCGTCTTCGACCGCGAGCTTTCGCCCGGTCAGGTGCGCGCGATCAATGCCGCAACGGATTTAAAAATTCTCGACCGCTCGCAATTGATCCTCGACATCTTTGCCCAACGCGCGCAAACCAGCGAAGGCCGCATTCAGGTTGAACTCGCGCAGTTGAAATATATGTTGCCGCGCTTGTCCGGCTCTGGCACAGAGATGTCACGCTTGATGGGCGGCATCGGCGGTCGTGGCCCCGGCGAAACCAAGCTCGAAGTGGATCGTCGCCGTGTGCGCGACCGCATCACGCATCTCGAACAACAAATTGACAAGGTCCGCGAAGCGCGCACGCAACGCCGCGCCCAGCGAATGCGCCGCGAGATGCCGGTCGTTTCCATCGTCGGCTACACAAACGCAGGCAAAAGCACGTTGCTCAACGCGCTGACGCAAAGCAAAGTCACGGCGGAACAGAAGATGTTTGCGACGCTCGACCCAACGTCGCGCCGCTTACGTTTGCCCCAAGAGCAGGAAATCATCGTCAACGATACGGTCGGTTTTATTCGGGATTTGCCGAAAGATTTACTCGCCGCCTTCAAAGCGACGCTCGAAGAAATCGAGCAATCCGATTTGCTGATTCATTTGGCTGACGCATCGTCACCGCTGCTGGAAAATCAATTGCAGTCGGTCGAGCGCATTTTGGAAGAGTTAGAGTTACACCAAATTCCGCGCCTGCTGGTTTTCAATAAATGTGATCTGGTCGAAGACAAAGAACAATTGGCCAATCTGTGTCAGACACACAATGCGCTGGCAGTTTCGGCAATGGATCGCAAAACGTTAGCCCCACTGACCAATGCGATTGAGCTACGCTTACTGAAACGACAGGAATTAGCTGAACAACCCGACGAAGAGCGGGCAGAATCATAAGGCTCACTCAGACCGTTTGACCTTGCCGCAGTTTTTCCATGCGTTTGGTTTGAGTCACAAATTTTTGGGCGGTTTCAGATTGGAATAATTCGCGCGTTTCGATTTCGTCCTCGCGCACCGGCTCCAGCGCCAAATCCATATACGCTAACCGATTGGGGTCGCGTTTGATTTTGAGGTAGATCAAGCGCAATCGAAGATAGAGCGAAAGCCAGCGGAACTGCTTCCAAAGCATCGTCGCCACATACTTCGGATAAAACAGCAACGGATTTTCGAAGGATAAACCAGAGCGCCGAGTCATACGATGTTTCAGCCGTAAAAACCCGCCTTCCAACGGATGAATCTTTTCAATGCCGATGCAGCCTTTGAACCAGGTGATGAAAAACATGGTTTTACCGGGACTCGTTCCCGTAGCAATGGCACGGCGCAAAACCGTGTCAATGTGTTCGTCGGTATAGTACGTTTCCCAGGCCTTTCGATACGTGCGTTCCCATTCGCTTTTCGACATCTTGGCGTGTCCCGTCACAGCGTGATTCAGATCGTATTTATTCAAATCCGCATCCATCGCAATGCCCGCTTCGTGCAACCGTTTGTGATCCTCCGAACCCGGTAACGGCGTCAGGTAAAAGAATTCGAGCAGGTCAACCGGCAGCTCTTTTTTGATGACTTCGATGTCGTGAATGATGGATTCGGGCGTGTCGTTCGGGAAGCCCAGAATATAGCCGCAATAGGTGACGATGCCAACCTTCTTCCACGCCAGCAACATCTGACGATAATCCGTAATTCGGTTCTGGCGTTTGCTGGCGCTCATCAAATTGTCGGGATTGATATTTTCCAAACCGATGAAGACACGTTTCACGCCCGCGCGCTTCGATTTCTCAATAAAATTCGGGATTTTGTGGCAGAGCGTGTCTACCTGAATGATAAAACTGATCTTCAACTTCTCGACTTCGCGCAGGTGAATCAGCTTATCTAAAATCACTTCCCAATCTTTATTGCGCGCAAAATTGTCATCCGTGATGAAGAAAGAATGCAGCCCCTGCGCGACGTTCGCACGCACGATTCGTTCAATGTCATCAGGCGAGCGACGACGGGATTTGCGCCCCTGCACATTGATGATGGTGCAGAACGAACAACTGAACGGACAGCCGCGCCCGGCATCGAAGCTCGTCGTTGCGCCTGCGGTCAGGTGAATTCTCTCCGCCGGGAGCAATGGCGTAGCGACGCCTTCAATGTTCGGCAAATCGTCCATGTAGTTGTAAATCGGCTGAAGTTGTTTCTGGAACGCATCGCGCAAAACATTCGCCAAACGCCCTTCGGCTTCGCCCGCGAACAGCGAAACGCCAAGGTCTAGGGCTTGCTGCACGTGCGGGTCACGTTCTTTCAGCATCGCCATTGTGCCGGAAACATGAAAGCCGCCAATAGCAACCTGAATCCCCTGTTCGCGCAATTGCGAAGCCATATCAAGCGCGCGCGGGAATTGATTGGATTGCACCCCGACCAGCATCACAACTCCATCGCCTGCTTTCTTGATGAGAGCGGCCATCTTCGCGGGTTGAATATGCGTATTCGTTTCGTCGAAGGCGTGGATTTCAAATTCCACATCTTCGCCCAATATCTTTTGCGCGGCACATTCCTGTGTCAGGCCATACAGCACAGCGAGCGAGTTTGAGGGAATCGCCGAGCGGAACCATTGGATCACATAACCATCATCGTCATAGTGGGATGGTTTGATAAGCACTACGCAAAAACGCCTTGGTTGTTTTGTCATTTATCCTTCGCTTGTTGGGGGGCAGCGATGCCTTTGAAAAAGGACTGCTCAACAGAAAAACTTCCTTCCGATAGGTCAACAAACCTATCAACCGTCATTCAATTGTTCTCCGGTGCAATAAATGTTATGTCACCCATACCGAGGAGAGCGACCAATCAATGTGCCGATCACGATACCCTTCGGTTTCAAGATGAATTGTATTTGCGAGTTCTAAACACTTTGCCACCAGTTCTTTTTGGGCCTGATTAAATTGTTCAGCTAGTTCATGGTGGTAAGTTGGTTGCCGACTTTTTGTGCCGTGTAAATCACGCAACCAATCCCATAAATGATAAGCAATTTCTTGATAGCGCAAGATTGATTCTGTGACAGCCCACAAGATGCCAGGCGCGAAATAATAATAGGCGATTGGTCGGATGCCAATAAAATCAGTGGCATCAAGTCCACCTTGTTCAGGCTGTAATAGTATTTCCCCAAATTCTAACCAAGTGATCGTGCGATAAGCTTTATACCAATCGTCATGTTCTTCACAGCAACCCATCAGCGAAATGTTTTGTAAGGCCGTTGGTTTGTCGAGCGAAAACCTGACAGCAATTAGTGATTGTATTTCTTGTGCTGGTTCAGTTTTCATTTATCAGAAACGTGAAGAGACATAACATGAATTAGACGGGCGCTTAAAAGCTTTATAAATGGATCGCACGATCTACTAGGCTGTCAAAACAGCTCATTGATCGCATTCACGCCGTGCTCTACTACGCGAATCGGTCGTCCCTGTAAGCCCGGCAATTCGGTTTCCAGATCAATCTGCAAGGCTTTGAAAATGGTCGCTACGACTTCGCCGGGATTCGCCGGGCGGTCTTTCGGGTAAGCTCCAATCTCGTCCGACGCGCCGACAATATTGCCGCCTTTGATGCCGCCGCCAGCCCACAGCATGGACCAACATTGCGGCCAGTGATCGCGGCCTCCGGCGGGGTTGATCTTCGGGGTGCGACCGAATTCGCCTGTCGCTACGACCAAGGTATCTTTCAGCAAACCAGAGTTATGCAGGTCTTCCAGCAGTGAAGCGTAAGCCATATCAAACGCGGGGCCGACTTGATCCTGATAGCATTGAATCGGGCTGAAAGGCGCAGAGCCGTGAATGTCCCACGTGATTTCATTGAAGACCGTCTCGAACATATTCACGGTCACAAACCGCACGCCGCGTTCGATCATGCGACGCGCGAGCAAACAACTCATCCCGAAACGATTGCGCCCGTAGCGGTCTTTGTTGGCGTCGGACTCTTGTGACAGATCGAAGGCCTCGCGCATCTTCGCCGACGACATCAGCGTGTAGGCCTGATGAAAATTGTCGTCCATCAACTTCGCGTCCTGACTTGCCTCAAAGCCTTTGATCGAAGCGTCTACCATCTCACGCAACTTGCGGCGATGGTCGGTGCGCAGGGCCGAAATGTAATTCGGCGGCAGCAAGTCCGGCACTTTGAAATCCGGGCGCGACGGGTCGGAATTCAGCACGAACGGGTCAAACGCTTTGCCCAAAAATCCAGCGGTTTGCCCGTGCGGCATATTACCTCCGGTGTTGCCAATAGGGCGCGGCAGCAGTACGTGCGCAGGCGCATCGCCGCGACCACCACGCAGCTTGCCAAGCACACATCCGGCGTGCGGATGTTCGATGCCATTTTGAAACAGTCGCCCGGTTTGCATCATCTGATGTCCGGTGTCGTGAACGGCGGCGGCGGTGTGATAGACCGAGCGCAGGATCGCAAATTTGTCGGCGTTCTTTGCCATGCGGGGAAAGAGTTCACTGATTTCGATGCCGGGAACATTGGTCTTGATCGCTTTGAAGGGGCCACGAATTTCGGCGGGCGCGTTGGGCTTGGGGTCCCACGTATCCAATTGGCTCGGCGCTCCAACAAGCATCAGCATAATGCAGTTTTTAGCCTCAGCGGTGGCGGGCGTCGCGCCAATGGCCTTGAGATTGAACGCATCGCTCAAACTCAAGCCCAGCGCAGACAAGGCTCCAGCGTGCAGAAAATCACGGCGACGAAATCCATCACAAAGCTGAACTCTTTTTTCGGCATCGAAGCGGAACATGGATATTCTCCGGTCAAATTGTTTTGGTAAGACGTTTCGGAAGCCGGGATTATACGCGCAAAGCTGAAGCCCCGGCAAAAGAATTTCCTGACCGTAAACAAAGGCAATTGTGATACAGTGCGCAGCCGTTACGCCCCTCAGTTCAGCCCCTCTAATGGAATTCTCGCATGAAACTTCTTCACCATGCGTTGCTTCTGAGTTTTGTTTTATTTTTCAGCCACTCAATCACAGCTCAAACCAGAAAAGTGAGTTGCCCATCGCTAAAATTGTCAGGAGTAAACCAAACGGTAATTGAAGGCGATGTCGTAACCTTGAACGCAGGCGTCACGGGCAAAAACCTCACCTCGAAGGTCGCTTTCCATTGGGTCCTTTCGGCGGGCGAAATCCTCAACGGGCAAGGCACCAACACCATTCAAATTAAGACCGACAACCTGGGCGGTGATTACATTACGGCAACGGTTGAAGTGAAAGGATTGCCTGCGGTCTGCGCGCTGATTCAATCTGAATCATTCGCCATCAAACCCGGATGCCCGACCTTCAAATTAGAGACGCCGTCCGTCCCAGTGGAAGAGGGTCAGCTTGCCGTATTGACCGCCAGCGTCACAGGCAACGGGGCCAGGCATGTCACATTTCATTGGATGGTTTCAGCGGGCAAGATTCGGCGCGGACAAGCCACTGCGATGATCGAAGTAGACACGAGCAAATTGGGCGGCGTCGGCATCCTGGCAGCCGTTGAACTCGGCGGACTCGCTCCGGCGTGCCGAACCTCTGAAGTGGTGGCGGTCATGATCGCGAAAAAAGGCGGCAAAAAAGCCAAACGTCAGATCATCGGCGAAGAGTAGGAATCAGCCGCCAACACGCCCTCCCAACGAATTGAACCGACCATCGCTATTGCGCTTGTCGTGGGGGCGGTAAACGTTGCGTCTCCCCTTCAGTAACACTGGGAGGGGCAAGATTTTGAATCGGCTGCGATTCTTCCAACGGATTCGTTCGCAAGGGGGGAGAGGCTGGCGAGGCCATTGGTTGCGATGGGGTATGAAATGCCATTGGTTGCGGCGGCGTGTACATCTGTGCAGGTGGAGGTTGCAACCGTTGGTCATACTCACGCTGTTTGGCGCGGAAATATAAGACAGACCAAATAATTCCCAACGGCATCACGATAGCAGCGAGGCCCGCCAATCGCCCTCCCGCCAGCACGCCCAAAACCGGAATCGCAAAAATAAAAGACAAGATCGAAGCGATCATTTGCTGGCCGGGCGGCAACTTCTCCCAAAAACTTCGCGCCGAGGAGACAGGCGCGGATGGAGCAGACATGGGCGGTGCGGTTAGCTGCGTTGTTCCGCCGGTTGATACATAGGTCGTTACAGGTACTAAAGCTAAACCACAACTGCGGCAAAATTTTGTCGTCTCATTGGCTTGTGTTCCACATCGGGGGCAATACATACTTGGCGCTCCTTTTTAATCAGAACGCAATTATGAAACAACCCGCAATAAAGAACAAAAGAATCAACATCTGGCAGTATCAATTTATTTTGGCCCGACGCCTGGCCTGGTGGGGAGCAATCAGTTTTGCCATCGGGATTCCGACCTTAATGATGGAACCCTTTCTGCGAGGCTTTGGCATTCAAGCAATCGTGTGGGGGCTGATTGACTTTGCAATTGCGGTTGGCGGCAGCCTCCTTGTAACACGGCGACGCCAGGCCTTGGCCGATCCACAAGCCAAGGAAGCGATACAGAATGAAGCCGATAAATTGCGGCGATTATTGCAGTGGATGCTTCCATTGGATGTGATTTACGTGATCGTGGGATTGGTGCTGATATTAACGTGGGGCCGCAAAGACGCCTGGTGGCTGGGAACGGGTCTGGGTGTTGTCGTGCAGGGATTGTTTCTGTTAGGCTTTGATTGGTATCACAAGAAACACATACCCGCGAATTAGGAGCAGGATGGTTGCGAGCTTGAAAGAGATTCCGCGTTACCATTACTTTGAATAGCTTATGAATCGTTTTGCAAAATTTGCCTGGGGCGTCTTGATCTACAACATCGCGGTCGTGGTTTGGGGCGCGTATGTGCGCGCCAGTAAGTCAGGCGCAGGCTGTGGCGATCACTGGCCGGATTGCAATGGAGAGATTATCCCGCAGGCACCGACGCTTAAAACCATTGTTGAATTCACACATCGAACAACCTCAGGTTTGGCAGGTGTCCTCGTCATCGTGTTGCTGGTTTGGGCCTTTCGAGCGTTTGCCAAAGGCCACATCGTGAGGCTGACAGCCGTCTTTTCATTGATCTTCATTGTCATTGAGGGATTGATTGGCGCGGTGCTGGTAAAAAAAGGATTGGTGGCCGAAAATGATTCGCTGGCACGAGCGTTGGTGATCTCTATCCATCTCGTCAACACCTTGATTCTACTCGCCGTTTTAGCCCTGACAGCCTGGTGGGCCACAACTCAAAAGACGATAAGCGCACCACTGCGACTGGCTGGAAATATGAAATCCACTTTGATCTTAGGCGCGTGTTTGATCGGGGTCATATTGCTGAGCGCGACTGGCGCAATCACGGCATTGGGCGCAACATTATTTCCGGTCAATTCTCTGGCCGAAGGATTAGCGCGCGATCTGGCACCCAAGCATTTTCTTGAAAGTTTGATTTGGATCCACCCCGTCGCCGCAGTATTTTTCGGGCTTTTCCTGACGTTTTGTGTGGTGTTGATTGGTTCAGTGCGAAAAAGTCCAGCCGTTACATTAATGGCGAAGTTCCAAATTGGGCTGGTGATCTTTCAATTGGTGCTGGGCGGAGTCAACTTACTTTTGCACGCACCAGTCTGGTTGCAACTCGTGCATTTGCTGTTTGCGAATCTGGTATGGGTCAACTTGGTATTATTTACGGCAGCCGTATTAGAGGCGCAAAAAACATCCATTCCAGCCCGCGAAACCCCGCAACCTGAACTGGCAACGGCACTGCAATAAGAACTTCACCAAATTTCTCAAAATAAAAAAAGGCGAGGAGCTTTGAGATAAGCTCCTCGCCTTTTTCAATAAGTAGTGTGCGTCTTACTCGTACCGTCTGAACAACAAGGCGGCGTTCGTCCCACCAAATCCAAAACTGTTCGAAAGCGCATACTCAATTGTTGCCTGCCGGGCTTCATTCGGCACGCAATCCAGATCACATTCAGGATCAGGGTTTTCGTAATTGATCGTCGGTGGAATGATTTGGTTATAGATCGCAAGGCTTGTGATGCCAGCTTCCAACCCTCCAGCACCACCCAACAAATGGCCCGTCATAGATTTCGTCGAACTGATTGCCAGTTTATAGGCGTGTTCGCCGAAAGCAGCTTTAATGGCTCTGGTTTCATTGGCATCTCCAACCGGCGTTGAAGTTCCATGCGTATTGATATACGCGACCTGCTCAGCTTGAATGCCTGCATCTTTGATGGTTTTGAGCATGACACGGCGAGGACCATCCATATCCGGCATGGTGATGTGAAAGGCATCACTGGTCATTCCATAACCTACGATTTCGGCATAAATCTTTGCACCGCGCGCCTTGGCATGTTCGAGTTCCTCCAAGACAAAAATCCCCGCGCCTTCGCCGATCACAAAGCCATCCCGTTCTTTATCAAATGGCCGTGAAGCGTGTACCGGATCATCGTTGCGTGTCGAAAGCGCATGCATGGAGGCAAAGCCGCCAACAGACATTGGCGTGATGGCCCCTTCGCTCCCGCCACAAATCATGGCTAGGGCGTCGCCGCGCTCAATGATGCGAAAACTATCGCCAATCGCGTGAGCACCCGTGCTACAGGCTGTAGCAGTCGCGGAATTCGGCCCTTTCGCACCGGTCATAATCGAGACATGGCCAGAGGCCAAATTCACAATCGAAGCCGGGATAAAAAACGGCGAAATCCTGCTTGGTCCACCTTCCAACATCTTGGTGTGTTCGCGTTCAAAGACTCCGAAGCCGCCAATTCCGCTGCCGATATAAACCCCAACTTCTTCGGCAATCGCAGGCGTAATTTGCAGTCCCGAATTCGCCAGGGCCTCTTTCGCGGCGGCAATCGCAAAGAAAATGAAATAGTCCATTTTCTTCACTTCTTTTTTCTCGACGAAGTTCAGCGGATCAAAGTTCTTGGTCTCTGCCGCAAACTTCACCTTATGCTGGCTGGTATCAAAGCGGGTGATGTAATCCACTCCGCATTTTCCGGCGAGTAAACCCGCCCAGGTTTCTTCCGTGGTATTGCCAAGCGGGCTAACTAAGCCAATACCAGTAATAACGACTCTTTTTTTGACTAACACGTTGCTCACGGTTGTCTTCCTTCTGAATCAAAAACTAAACCACGAAAAGCTCATGGGGGAGAGCGGTAGTAGCAGAACTGCTGTTATCCGTCACCATCAGATTTTCGTGGCTTGATCTGGCACTTACTTGAGATGCTTTTCAATGTACTCAATTGCGTCGCGTACACTTTGAATTTTTTCGGCATCTTCATCCGGGATTTCGACACCAAATTCTTCTTCAAATCGCATCACCAGTTCGACGTTATCAAGCGAATCGGCTCCGAGGTCATCTACAAAGCGAGCATTGGCGGTGACCTCTGTTTCTTCGACCCCGAGTTCATCCACGATGATCTGTTTTACTTTCTCTTCAATTGATTCTGACATTAGTTCGTTCCTCCAAATAGGATATTGTTGGTTTTGGATTTTGGATTTTGGATTTTGGATTCACTCATTTTTGACAATGAAGGTTGAGAAACAACCGCCTGTTTCAAGCTGAACTCCAAACTCCAAACTCCAAACTCACATATACATACCGCCATTCACATTTAGCACTTGGCCCGTGATATAGCCTGCCTCATCCGAGGCTAAAAATGCAACCGCTGCCGCCACGTCCCGATCTGTGCCGGGACGCTTGAGAGGGATTTGTGACAACAACGCATCTTTCGCGGCTTCCGGTAAAACCGCCGTCATCGGCGTTTCGATATAGCCAGGCGCGATAGCATTGACCGTGATATTGCGGGAAGCATATTCACGCGCGACCGCTTTTGTAAAACCGATGACACCGGCTTTCGCTGAAATGTAATTGACCTGCCCAGGATTACCGGATTGCGCCACGACCGACGTCAAGTTAATGATGCGACCTTTGCGCGCTTTGGTCATCATCGGTAAAACCTGCTGCGTGAGCAAAAAGACTCCCGTCAGGTTCGTATTGATGACTGCCTCCCAATCCTCGCGTTTCATCCGTAGCATCAGGCCATCGCGCGTAATCGCGGCGTTGTTGACCAGGATGCTAATTGCGCCGAGTTCTGCGCCGACTTTGGCAACCGCAGCCTTGATGTCAGCGTCACTTCCTAAATCGCCCGGCACGGCCAGGGCGCGACGTCCCAACGATCTGATTTCTTCTGCCACCGCCTCGCATTTATCCAGCGAACGCGCCATCACGGCAACATCTGCACCAGCCTCTGCCAACGTCAGTGCCGTCGCGCGCCCGATCCCTTGCGAGCCGCCCGTAACAAGTGCGATTTGTCCGTGTAAATTGAACATCAGTGTTAATCGGTAATGCTTCTCAGTTTTGAGAGAGTCTCTTCCAAACTCGCTTGATTTTCGACGTTGAGCAATTTGACCTCACGGCTAATGGATTTCACCAGTCCGCATAGCACTTTTCCAGGCCCAACTTCGATGAAGGTCTGAACTCCTTCAGCAATCAGCTTCTCGACGCTTTCCGTCCATCGCACGGAGGAAGAAACTTGCCGAATCAAACCTTCACGCGCAATTTGCCCTGATCCTACGATTGCCGCATCTACATTGTTCACCAGCGGTATCGAAAGATCGCTGAAAGTAGTCGCATTCAACGTCGGAGTCAACTGCTCCTGCGCGGGCATCATCAATGCGCAGTGAAAAGGGGCGCTGACCTTGAGGGGGATCGCGCGCTTTGCTCCCCATTCTGTACATTTTGCGCACGCTCGTTCGACGGCTTCTTTGTGGCCGGCAATCACCGTTTGCACCGGCGTATTGAAGTTGGCTGGCGAGCAGATTTGATCCTGCGCAGAAACCGCACAGGCTTCTGCGACTTTCGCGGCATCAAGTCCAAGTATCGCCGCCATCGCACCAACACCAACAGGCACGGCTTCCTGCATTAACTCGCCCCGTCGCCGCACAATTTTCACCGCATCAGTTAAGGTCAAAGAACCAGTCGCCACTAAGGCAGAATATTCACCCAGGCTATGTCCTGCAACAAAATCGGGGCGAAGTCCTTGTTCTTGTAAAACGCGAAAGACCGCAACAGAAGCAGTCAAAATAGCAGGTTGCGTAATCGCCGTTAACTGCAATTCCTCTTCCGGCCCCTGAAAGCAAAGATCGCTGATGGCAAAACCTAGCGCGTCATTGGCCTCATCGAAAGTGGCTTTTGCGACCGGAAAGTGGTCCGCCAACTCACGCCCCATTCCAGCGTATTGAGAGCCTTGCCCCGGAAAAATAAAAGCGATTTTATTCATAGATAGTCGGTAGTCTGTGGCTGGCAGATCGGGTCAGAGTTTGACTGACAACCGCCAGGTGACACCTGCAAAACTACCAGCGCATGAGAATTCCACCCCACGTTACGCCCGCGCCAAATGAAGTCATCAGCAAGGTTGTACCGGGCGTCAAGCGACCAGATTCAACCAACTCATCCAAACAGATCGGAATAGAAGCCGCCGAAGTATTACCTGTATGCGCAATGTTCGAGTAGACCTTCTCCAAGGAGACGCCCAGACGTTCCGCAACAGCATCCGTAATACGTTGATTGGCCTGATGCGGGACGAAAAGATCAATGTCGTTGATCGTCATCTTTTGCTCATCGAGCAGTTGCCGAGCAGTGTCTTCCATCGAACGAACTGCAACTTTAAAAAGCTCGTTGCCTTTCATTTTAATGAAATGCTGACGACCATCCACCGAATCGTGCGAGGCAGGAATTTTTGTACCGCCGCCGGGAATGTACAGAACCGGTGCGAAATCGCCATCCGATTGAATCCGCGTGGCGAGAACACCGCGATTCGCATCCGTCGAGCGTTGCACAATAGCGGCCCCCGCGCCATCACCAAACAATACACAGGTCGTGCGATCCGTAAAGTCCACATACCGTGACAGCACTTCAACACCGATCACTAAGATATTTTGATACAGGCCGGTGGAGATGAACTGAGAGGCGACGGTGAGACCATAAACAAAACCTGAGCAGGCAGCGACCAAGTCAAACGCTGCCGCCTTTTTCGCGCCGAGTTGAGATTGAATCAAGACTGCGGTCGAGGGGAGCGCCTGATCCGGGCAAACAGTGGCGCAAATAATTAAATCAAGGTCTTCAGGTTTGAGGTTCGCACGACTCAGGGCCAGTCTGGCAGCGGCTGTCGCAAAGGTCGAGGTATATTCCCCCTCAACAGCATGATGTCGCGCCCGGATACCTGTGCGGGAGGTAATCCACTCATCGGAGGTTTCTACAATCTTTTCCATCGCATCATTGGTGATGACTCGTTCAGGCAAAGATCGTCCAGTTCCGGTAATAATTGCGTTATAACTACTCATAGGTTCGGGGATAGCACAATTCGCCAGTTGGTGCAATGTCAGTGCAACTTATGAGGCTACGGATCCTAATTCATTGATATTTTGCTCAATGTGTTCGTTGAGTTTGGCCTCGTAAAATTCACGCGCCACACGGATTGCGTTTTTAATTGCCTTGCCGTTAGAGCTGCCATGACAAATAACTACGATTTGCTTGGTCCCCAACAACGGTGCCCCACCAAATTCTGAATAATCCAATCGCTTCTTGACGCTGAGAAAAGCCGGTCGGGAAAGCAACGCCCCGGCCTGCGTGACAATCGTTTGTCCCAATTCAGTTTTGAGCAAACCCATAATCGCGGCAATCAATCCCTCGCTGGTTTTGAGGATAACGTTTCCGGTGAAGCCATCGCAGACTATCACATCAACTTCGCCAGTGTAAATGTCGCGGCCTTCCACATTTCCGATGAAATTGATGGGTGCTTCACGTAAGAGTTTCCCGGCTTCTTTGGTGAGCGGATTCCCTTTAACCTCCTCTTCACCAATGCTCATCAACCCGACTTTTGGATTGCGCACACCAAGGATTTGCCGCGAATAAATAGCCCCCATCACAGCAAATTCACGCAATTGCTCCGGCTTACACTCGGCATTCGCTCCAACGTCCAAGAGCACGCAGCCGTGATCGCCGAGCGTGGGGAACACGGCGGACAAGGCAGGGCGATCTACCGCCGGCAAGGTGCCAATGACCAGCTTCGAGGTGGCCATCACAGCTCCAGTATTACCGGCACTGACCAAGCCGTGTGCTTTGCCGTCACGCACCAACCGCGCGGCCACACGAATAGAGGCATCTTTTTTCTTGCGGACAGCCTGTGCCACCGGTTCGTCCATGGTAATAAATTCCGAGGCCTGAACGATTTCAATGGAAAGACGCTTGGCTAATTGAGCATCATAAACGCGGCGGGATTTGGGATGATAAGTTAATCCGTGCCGTTGTAACTCCGGCACGATGCGGTCTTCCGGGCCAACAAGAATGACTCCAACGCGTAACTCGCGCGCAGCCATCAATGCGCCTTCGACTTCTGCAACCGGGGCATGATCGCCCCCCATTGCATCAACAGCTATTTTGGTGAGCATAAAAGGTGCGAAACCTGGAGAGTGCAGCGTAAACAGACGAAAGGATGAAAGACTTCTCGCTACGTCATAGCTGAGCCGTTCATCCTTCTGGACTCTTAGCTTTCAGTGCCTTCGTTGATTTCAATCACCTGACGGGTTCCATAATAACCGCAATACGGACACACGCGATGCGGCATTCTCAGGTTCTGACAATTGGAACATTTTGCAAGTTGCACGACTTCCAGGGCGTCGTGTGCGCGGCGCATGCGGCTGCGGGATTTTGAGTGGCGTCGTTTTGGATTCGGCATTTATTTACTCCTTAAAATCTAACAAAATTTACAAGATCATTTCAGGATTGACCCGCGAACGAGACCGCTGTGAATCTGGTCGAAAATCTGGTCAATCCGCTCAACTCTCTAACTTTTCAAATCAGCCAATGCCTGCCAGCGCGGATCCGTTGGCGCTGAACACTGGCATGACTCAACATTCAAATTCGTGCCGCACTGCTGACATAATCCTTTGCACTCTTCTGTGCATAAGATGCGGGCAGGTAACCCTAGTTCAAGCTGCTCCAGAACTAATTCATCCACATCTATACGATCATGCTGGTAATACGAAACATCAAGATCACGTTCGAGCAACTCTGTTTCGCCAGCCTTGTCAGAATGAGCAGTTGCAGGCAAATAATAAAGATCAAAGTCGGCGGCGAGGGGCAAGGTCACGGTTTCCAGACAACGATCACAAATTGCTGCCAGCGTTGCGCGCAAGCTTCCTTTGACGCGCATTTCCTGTCCAAGATTCGTGAAGCGCCCATTAATGAGCGGCGGTTGCGGCAAATCGAACTCATGCTGCGATAGATCCAATTCGTCCGCCTCGTATTGATGCTCAAACTTCAGCCCATCTGCGGGCAAATGTGTCAATACAATGAGCATAAGCTCGCCTCCGACAAAAGTGGGAATTATATCGTTGGAAAGCGGTTTGTCAACCAGGGCTTTCATGTGTAAACTGTGCGCTTCTCGACAGGTCGCGTGGCGCAAGTTGATCGCTTGCGCCACTATTCTTTAAGGGACTTTGCTATGAGCAATAAAATCCGTGCCATCGTCGCAGGCGCGACCGGATATTCCGGGGTCGAACTCATCAAACTTTTGCTGCGACACTCGCACATCGAACTTGTCGGCGCATTCGCATCGCGCACGGCAGAAACACAACCATTAAGCACTGTGCATCCGCAATTAATGGGACTAACTCATTTGCAATGTCAGCCGTATGACGAAAAGGTGGTCTCGCTGTTGGACGCACAATTAGTATTTCTGGGGACGCCAAATGAGTTTTCCAATGAGGTCGTGCCTGGACTGATACAAGCCGGCGCGACCGTCGTGGATTTAAGCGGCGCGTGGCGATTGAAAGATGCTTCGTTATACCCAAAGTTTTACGGCTTCGAATCACATAATCCCAAGCTTTTGCAACAAGCCGTCTATGGTTTGACTGAATTTGCTCACGACCAACTGCGTAACGCGAAACTGATTGCTAATCCGGGGTGCTATCCAACCACGATTCAGATTCCTCT
The DNA here is from genome assembly GCA_016789725.1 of Blastocatellia bacterium. Classification (GTDB taxonomy): domain Bacteria; phylum Acidobacteriota; class Blastocatellia; order RBC074; family RBC074; genus JAFDVL01. Next base: position 22,123 of record JAEUQN010000047.1, read on the forward strand.
GATTCCATTGATTCGCGCGGGGATGATTGACCTCTCACAAACCATTATTTGCGATTCCAAATCCGGCGTTTCCGGTGCGGGCAAAGCCCCTAACGCGGGTACCCATTTTGTCGAAGTTAGCGAGAGCTTCAAGGCGTATAACGTCTTCAAGCATCGCCACGCTCCCGAAATTGCACAAGGTTTGGGCCTTGAATTTTCCCCCAGCAAATTGATTTTTACGCCTCATCTGCTGCCGATCAATCGCGGGATTCTTTCAACGATTTATGTTCGACTGCAACCGGGCGTCACGCGCGAAGCCATTCACAACGTGTGGCAAGAGACATTTGCAGGCAAGCCGTTTGTGCGCCTGTTTACCGGTTCGCAATTACCCGAAATCAAATTTGCCGCGAACACTCCGTTCTGCGACATTGGGTGTGTGGTCAGCGAAAATCAAGCGGTCATTATTTCTGCCGAAGACAATCTGCTGAAGGGCGCAGCAAGTCAGGCGCTGCAAAATGCAAACGTGGCCTTGGGCTTCGATGAACGTGAAGGAATTTTACACTTGTCGTAGCGACTTCATTCCGGTGCTCTTCACCAACAAAAGAGTGAATGAATTCCCTGCTACGTAACCTGTCCTATGAAACCTGTCATCAAACTCGGCGGTAGCGTTTTGGTTGATAGCACGCTTCGCCTGAAATTAGTTTTTCAAATCAGCGAATTGCGTCGCCAGGCCATCAACACAGTGCTGGTTCACGGTGGAGGCAAACAAATTGCGGAAATGCTCTCGCGGCTCAAGATCGAATCAAGATTCCACGATGGCTTGCGCATTACGGATGCCGCAGCGCGTGACGTGATTCAAATGGTTCTCGCGGGCAAAGTCGGCAAAGATTTGGTCGCCGATTTGGCGCGGCTTAATGTATCTGCCGTCAGTTTTGCAGGCGGCGACGCGATGAGTTTTTTGTCTACGAAATTGAAGGCCGAAGACGGAACCGATTTAGGGTTCGTGGGTCAGATCGCGCGCACAGATGGCAAGCTGATTGATGCGATTCTCAGCATTAATGCGGTTCCGGTCATCGCTTGTCTGGCGCTCAGCGCACACGATTTCAGCTATCACAACATCAACGGTGATCAGATGGCGGCGGCAGTCGCGCCCGCTTGCGCTGCGGACGAATTGATTTTTGTCACAGACGTCGGCGGAGTCAAAGACGAAAAAGGGGAAACGATTTCTCACCTCAATCGAGAGCGAATCAATGCGCTGTTGGAAAGCGGCGTCGCGCACGGTGGCATGCGCCCCAAATTGCGCGCGTGTTTGTCCGCTTTGGATGCGGGGGTGAAACGTATTTTAATTATCGGTGCGGCAGAAGAAAATTCATTACTGCGCGCCTGTCTGGAACAAGAATCCGTTGGCACAGTGATTTCGTAAAATGTCAGAACATTTATCAGAATATTTATTTGTTTGTGGAACGCTGCGCAGCGAAATGGTGCCGAAGATCAGCGCAGAACTTACAGCTTTGATGCAAGGCTTGCGGTTCGTGAATACTGGGACAGTGCGCGGGCAACTATATGATCTCGGCGCGTATCCCGGCGCGATTGTAGGCGAGAATTTCGAGACCAACATCATCGGCGAAATTTACGAATTATCAGAGCCGCGCAAAGTGCTTGAACTGCTGGATGTCTACGAGGGATTCATCCCCGGAGAGCTGGAAGCCAGTTTGTTCGCGCGCATCCAAACACCTGCGACCTTACCTGATGGCAGTCAACTTATTTGCTGGATGTATGCGTATAACGACTGGGTCGCCACCGGTCGGTTGATTGAGAGCGGGGATTATGTCGAGTATTTGAAAACACGGTAGCGCAAGCCATCCGCTTGCGTAATAGTTTTAGGAGGTAATCAACACAACTGAGATGACAACTGAAAGATTCGATCTGAACCAAGTGCAACAACTCGAAGACAAATACATTATGACGACCTACGCGCGTCAACCCGTGCTGTTTGTGCGCGGTGAAAATTCGACGTTGTATGATTCCGTTGGCAATGCCTATCTGGATTTTATTTCAGGGATTGGCGTGAACGTGCTGGGTTACGATCATCCGCGCATCCGTCGCGTTTTGAGCGAACAGGCGTCACTAATGCACACCTCGAATCTTTACTATCATCCCTATCAAGGCTTACTGGCCGAACAGCTCACGCAAGCGTCCGGCTTAGCGCGCGCGTTTTTTTGCAACAGCGGCACAGAAACCGCAGAAGCGGCATTGAAGCTTTCGCGGGCCTGGCAACGCCGACAAGGCCGCGAAAACAAATATGAATTCGTTTCGCTGACCGGTTCGTTTCACGGACGTTCAATGGGTTCATTGTCCGTCACCGCACAACAGAAATACCGCGAGCCATTTGAACCGCTAGTGCCTGGCTGCAACTTCATCAAAGCGGGCGATCACCACGAAGCGCGCACGGCGATCAATGAGCGCACGGCTGCCGTCATCGTCGAAACCATTCAGGGCGAAGGCGGCGTGCGTCCGCAATCACCAGAATATTTACAAACGCTACGGGATGCCTGCGATGCCGTTGATGCGTTGTTGATCGTGGACGAGGTCCAATGCGGCCTCGGACGAACCGGCAAAACTTTCGCGTATCAACATTCGCCGATTCAAGCCGATATTTTGACGGTGGCGAAGCCGCTTGGCCTGGGCGTCCCGCTGGGGGCAATCGTGGTCGCGGAAAAAGCTGTAGATGGCTTTCGCCCTGGCGATCACGGCACAACCTTCGGCGGCGGTCCGCTCGCCTGTCGTTTAAGTCTGGAGTTTTTTGAAGAGCTGAACGAAGGTCAGTTGCTGCAACACGTCAATGAAACGGGCGATTACTTCAAACAAAAGTTATTGCACTTACAGGAATCATATTCCTCGATCATCAAAGAAGTACGCGCGTTGGGCCTGATGATCGGGGTTGAATTGACGTTCCCGACTAAAAACTTCCCGACCAAAATGCTCGAACGCGGCTTCCTGATGAATAGTACCAACGAAACCACGTGCCGCTTCCTGCCGCCTTACATCATCACTAAAGCCGAGATTGACGCGATGCTCACAGCCTGGGAAGAGGTGTTAGTTGAAGAAGCAAAAGCTGCTGAAGAGAATTGATTTTTAGACAGGATTGGCAAGATTGATTCAAGAGCATCAAAAGCCAGGCAACCGCAAATCTGGCGCAGTCTGAATCAATCAGGTCAATTCTGTCTGACGTTTTTATGGATGTCCTAATTCGCCAAGCCAAAACCAGAGACGCCACACAAATTCATTGGCTCATCAACAACTACGCGCGTCAGCAACAAATGTTGCCGCGTTCATTGCTGAGCATTTATGAAAACATCCGTGACTTTCACGTTGCCGTTGCACCAGATGAAAACGGCAAAGAAAAAGTGCTCGGTTGTTCCGGCTTACATTTTACCTGGGGCGATATGGCCGAGATTCGCTCGCTCGCCGTTGATCCGAACGCAGGTCAAAAAGGGATCGGACGCGCACTGGTCGAAGCCAATATTGCCGAAGCGCGCGAACACGATCTGGTGCAGGTCTATGCCTTCACCTATGTACAGGGCTTTTTTGAAAAGCTTGGATTTCGCGTGGTGCCACACGAAGAAATGCCGCGCAAAGTCTGGATGGACTGTGTGACCTGTCCCAAAATGAGTAGCTGCGACGAAGTCCCGATGGTGCTGGACCTGGTGCAGGGCGCACAGCCCGAAGCCTTTGAAGTCAGTCAGGTGCAAATGCCGCAGGTCAAAAAACAACTGCCCATTATTCACGATTAAGATGAAAAGACCTCGATGGAGATTGCGGTTGCTCTGCTTTCTGCTGCTGGGGATCGGCACGGCGGCATCGGGCAATCACCAGGTACAACCCAATCCGATCAAGTGGTCGCTCAAAACAACGACCCAAACTTTTCAGGCAGGTGCGAAGTTTACCGTGCAACTGACGGCGCAAATCGAAGAGGGCTGGCATCTCTACGCGCTCGAAGAAATCCCCAATGGCCCGCGCCCAACACAAATTACGATTGCGCCGAAGCAGCCGTTCAGCTTAACTGGAACGCCTGGCTTCCCTGCCCCGCACACTAAGTTCGATGAAAACTTCGGCGTCGAAACGCAGTTCTATGAAAAGTCAGTGACGTTCGATTTGCCCATCAACATCACAGCGGCGGCCAAGCCAGGCCCAACGAAATTAGTGGTGCAAATGCGTTATCAGGTCTGCAATGAGCAGTTGTGTCTTCCCCTGAAAACAGTAAAGGTGGAGGCTCTGCTCAAAATCAAATCGCGCGCCGCAGCGTTTACAGACCGCGCACAATTCACTACACTGCGCGTTTCCGAACACCACGTTCCCAAATCCGAACATAAGCAAAGGGTTCTTTAAAATTGGCAAACTCATCAACTTCGACACCACCATTTCAAACTTCACAGGTTAAATCTTCTCTCTCTCTGCCCAAAGGTTTTCTGACAGCCTCCACCCGCTGCGGCCTCAAAAAAGCAGGCGAAGACCTGGCCGTCATCTTCTCGGAAGCACCGGCAGTCGCGGCGGCAGTCTTCACGCAAAACCTCGTCGTAGCGGCCCCCGTGATCGTTTCGCACCAGCATTTACGGCATAAAACGCATCGCGCGATTGTGGTGAACTCTGGCTGTGCGAACGCGGTCACAGGCGAAGAAGGATTGGCCAACGCCGAACATACGACACAATTGTTGGCCGAGTTTTTCAGTTGTGATGCGCGCGAAATCCTCGTCTGCTCAACCGGCGTCATCGGGGTGCAACTGAATATGACCAAGCTGGAAGCGGGCTTAAAAGATGCCACCGCTAAATTCTCGCGCGAACGCGGCACAGCGATTGCCAATTTGGCTAACGCAATTATGACAACGGACACGCGTCCGAAGATGTCATCGCGTTCTTTCTCACTGGGTGGAAAGCGCGTCACGGTTTCCGGTGTGGCCAAAGGGGCCGGGATGATTCACCCCAATATGGCGACGCTGTTGTCATTCGTGATGACCGATGCGGCGATCAGTAAAAAGGCGTTGCAAACGGCCTTAAAGCGGGCCGTCAATCAAAGCTTCAATCGTGTAACAGTGGATGGTGACACCTCAACCAATGACACGCTAGCAGCGCTGGCGAATGGTACGGCAGGCAATCTATTGATTGACAAAGCGGAAGGCGAAGAGTTCGAGCGTTTCGTCCAGGGACTCACTGGAGTATGCCGCGACCTGGCGATTGAAGTTGCGCGCGATGGCGAGGGGATGCGCAAACTGATTACGATTCATGTCAAACGCGCGCCGAATGAAACGATGGCCCATCGCATCGCCGAAACGATTGCCACATCACCGCTCGTCAAAACTGCCATCGCGGGCGAGGATGCGAACTGGGGCCGGATTTTAGCGGCTGCCGGACGTGCTGGCGTCAAGTTTGACGTGAGCAAAGTTGACATTAAGCTCGGCAATTTGTTCGTTGCCCAAAAAGGACGCGGCTTACAGTTTGATGAAGCCAAAGCTCTGGAAATCCTCAAACGTGATGCCGTCACGATCACGCTGGATTTGCAACAAGGCGACGCTGAAGTGACCGAATGGACCTGCGATTTAACCGAAGAATATATTCGGATTAACGCAGATTATCGAACGTAGTAACGTGAGATAACGCCTTGATGCAGAGAACTTTTTTTTGCAACCATCCAGCAAATGACATCGTAAGGTAGGAACTAGAACCTGATTTGGAAATATCACTAAACAGTTTTCGGAGAATGTATGTTTCAACGAGATCGGAAATCTTTGCTCACGATTCTTTTTACTTGTGCCATTTTATCGCCAAGCCTCTTTGCCCAAACGCCAACGCCCCCGGTCAGCGCCATTCAAATGCAGCAGATTCAATCGCGTCCTATTCCTCAGGGCACGGTCGGGATTGATTCAAACAGAGTTTTGAACTGGACCTTACGGGAAGCCATCATTACCGCGCTGGAAAGAAATGTGGACATCCAACTGGAACGCGAAAATGTACGGTTGGCCGAGTTTGACCTGTATGCGGCGCGAGGGGTGTATGACCCATCTTTTACCTCGACGCTTTCGTTCGTGCCACAACGCTTTGCTAACGCAACGCCATCAGCGGCGATCACTACGCCCGGCGGTAACGTCATCGAAGGCGTTGGTAAAGTCATTTCAGTCAAAACGCTCACTTACAATTTTGGAATGACCCGGCAAATTGAACGCCAGGGCGGACAATTGCAGATCAACTTTAATAACACTCGCACCAATAGTAACCGGAGCAACTTCGATCCGCAGTACCAGCCGCAGTTTTCCCTGGGCTACACGCAACCATTGATGCGCAATAGAAAGATTGATCAGTTTCGGCGTGGTGTAACCATCCAGAAAAAACAACTTGATCTTTCAGATGCGACATTCCGTCAACGTGCGATTCAAATTATCGCTCAAGTGCAACAAGCATACTGGGATTTAGCTTTCGCCATTCGTGATGAAGAAATTCAGCGGGAAGCGGTGAAATTAGCAGAAACACAACTTGCCAATAACCAACGTCAGGTTGAGGTCGGAACGCTGGCACCGATTGACGTGGTGACCGCGGCGACGACAGTTGAATCGCGTCGTATCGCAGTCATCAGTGCCATGAACCAAGTGACGCAGGCGGAAAACACCTTGAAACAATTGGTCGCCGAAGGACAAGATGCAGATGTCTGGACCGCTAAAATCCGCCCCGCTGAGTCGTTTGAAATTCAGCCTGTAACTGTTCAACTTGAAGAGGCAGTTCGACTCGCGCGCAGCAATCGTCCAGAACTGACCCAGCTTTTGCTACAAAAAGACATCAATGCCACCAATATTGATTTCTTCCGTGATCAAACCAAACCCCAAATAGATGCGTTTGCCACTTACACGCCATCGGGAATCGGCGGAACCCCGACTAGGTCCACCTTCCGACGTAATGCTCAGGGTGGATTTGTGTTGGATGAAAACGGAAACCCGATCACTTCAGTAGACCCGGATTTCCAAGGTAGTTACGGCACTGCGCTGAAGAACTTATTATCGAATAGGTACTCAACGTTGCAGGTCGGATTAAATATTTCCATTCCCTGGAAAAACCGCGTAGCAGAGGCCAATTTGGGTCGCGCTCTTGAAGACACCAAGCGAATTGATTTACTCGTGCGGAAACAGCAACTGGATATTGAGGCACAAATTCGCAATGACGTCCAAGCGATAGAATTCGCTAAAATGCGCATTGAAGCCGCCCGTGCCCAACAACAGTTTGCCCAACAGCAATTGGACGGCGAACAGAAACGGTTCGAGGCTGGGCTGACCACGACATTCTTCGTTTTGCAACGACAAAATGATCTGTCTGTTGCCAAAGGCCAGTACATTCGGGCGCTGACCGATTACAACAAATTGGTCGCACAATTGCAGCGCGATATTGGCACGACGCTGAGCAATAACAATATCGAGGTTAAGTCTGAAGCCAATCCAAATGGCGATAAGAAGTAACTGAAAACAAAATATGAGGGATAGAAACACCGCTCAAAGGGTTATTTCTATCCCTCATATTTTTTGGTAGCAGTCCTCGCCCCCCCCCTACGCTTCACCAATCCCGTCAATTCTCGCTTTTCCAAATATTCGCGTTATAATGCCGCCCGCAGACTGATCCATGATCAATTATTTTGTGACTCGTACTTCAATGTTTCGATGATCGCGGCTTCGGTCTGTGGTTTGTGTGTGCCAGCCCCCTCAGGTAAATCATTGTGCAAGAAATCCTGATTGCTGAAGATTGCGATGTATCCCGTCACCTGCTGGAATCCCATTTAATGGATTGCGGGTACAAGGTTTTGGCGACCGAAAATGGAGCGCAGGCCTGGAACCAGCTACAGCAGCCGACTTCGCCTCGTTTGGCAATTCTGGACTGGGTGATGCCAGAGATGAGCGGCGTCGAGGTTTGTCAACGCGTTCGCGCCCAACATAATGCTCCTTATGTCTACATCATTCTGCTCACGGGGAATACCAGCAACGAAGACCTGGCGATGGGGTTTGCCGCAGGAGCGGATGATTACGTCTTCAAACCATTTGACGGAAGAGTGCTGGAAGCTCGCATCAAAGCAGGAGAGCGAATCCTACATCTCGAACAAACGCTCGCCCACAAAATCGCAGAACTTGAATCCGCGCTGACCCAGGTCAAACAACTCAAGGCACTCTTGCCGATTTGTATGTTTTGCAAGAAAATCCGAGACGATAATGATTACTGGCATCAGATCGAAGCATATCTGCACCAGCACACAGGCACAGACTTCAGTCACGGTATCTGTCCTGATTGTTTTTCCAAACGACACGAATTGTTCCAATCTGCACAAAACCTATGAACCAACGCCCCTTTACTGTTCTCTGTCTTGCCAGCTATGAAAAAGGCGAGGATTTGATCCGGGAATGCAAGCAACAAGGTTGTACGGTCATCCTTGTCACCATTGAAAAATTAAAAGATGCGGAAACCTGGCCGCGCGATTGCATTGACGAGTTTTTCGTAATGCCAGATCCCGATTTAACGAAGCAACCGGACATTACCTACGCCATCAGCTATCTGGCCCGCACTCGTAAAATTGATTGCCTGATTGCGCTTGATGAATTCGACATCGAAGTCGCTGCCGCCTTGCGTGAACATTTGCGCGTGCCGGGGATGGGGGATACAACCGCGCGCTATTTCCGCGACAAACTGGCAATGCGCGTGCAGGCCAAAGACAGCGGACTGTTGGTTCCTGAATTTTCCCGCGTCGTAAATCACGACGAATTGCGCGAATTCATGGAGCGCGTACCTCCGCCCTGGGTTCTCAAACCACGCACCTCGGCCTCTGCTATTGGCATCAAGAAGATTCAGCAGCCCAATGATTTGTGGAAAGCACTGGACGAACTAGGTGACCAACAATCCTTTCACGTCCTCGAACAATTTGTCCCCGGCGAAATTTATCACGTGGATTCCATCATCAGCGAAAACGAAGTCGTCTTTGCCAACGTGCAGAAATACGGCTCGCCGCCGATGGCGGTGATGCATGACGGCGGCATTTTTACGAGTTACGGCGTCCCGCGCGACTCGGCGGATGAGCAGGCCTTACAAGCCGCGAATCGTGAGATCATCAAAGCGTTCAAGATGGTGCGTGGCGTGACGCACGCCGAATTCATCAAAGGACGAGCCGACGGGAAATTTTACTTTCTGGAAATCGCGTCGCGCGTCGGCGGAGCCTTCATCAACGATGTCGTCAAAGCTGCACGCGGCATCAATCTCTGGCGCGAATGGGCGCGCGTCGAAATTACGCGTCGTGACGCTGAGCCGTATCTCCTGCCGGAAGTGAAACACGATTACGCGGGCATCATCATTTCGCTCGCCCGACAGGAATCGCCTGACTTATCTGGCTACACCGATCCTGAAATTGTGTTTCGACTGAACAAGAAACATCACGCGGGCCTCGTCGTCGAATCGCCTGATCCGTCGCGCGTGCAATTGCTGCTAGACAGCTACACCGAACGTTACTATCAGGACTTTCACACCAGCGCGCCGCCGCCAGATAAACCAACGGCGTAAAGGGAAGGGGTTGTTATGTCACACGCATTAATTGAAGTGGCTTATACGTGCCAAGCTGAAAGTGAAACCGGTGTGCAACCGCTCTAATTCCTGGTCTCATTTCCACGGGTAAAACTGATGCCGTTTCCCGAATCTTCGCGTCTTGAATTGCCAATCCTACAGGAACTCAAAGCCACTGGTGGGCGGGATCAGCCACGTTATTTATATGACCGTTTGCCGATGTACTTTCCACAACTGACGCCACAGGAGTTAGCCGAAAAAACTTCTGCCGGGCGCAGTCGCTGGCATCGCGTGGTGCAAATTGCGGCGAAGCATTTGCTGGAACAAGGTGAGCTACGACGTGCGGGAACAGCCTGGGAGTTAACCAACAAAGGCGTTCGCCGCGTCGAGGCTGAGGATTTGCCAATCACAATCGTCAAGGCCGCCCCGGAACCCTATGAACGCACACTCACCCACAAAGAAGCGCAGCGCATGCTGGTTGAAATCGGCGGACTGCTCGGTCGTTTTGCGGAAGCGGAATATGAACATTATGATGTCGTCTGGCGCGACAGTCTCTCGGCTCCACGTCTGAGCCACGTCTTTGAAGTACAAATTTCCGGCAGCGTAGACAGTGCGCTCACGCGGCTCAAACACGCGCATGATACGCAACGATCACAGCTTTTTTTGGTTATCAGCGATGAGCGTGATCAAAGATTCGCGGGCAAGCGATTAAGCGGCTCTTTTCACGAGATTCTCGATATTATCAACATCATCGGCATCGGAGAATTGCAAACCCTGTATGAGTCGCTCAAAGCCACGCAATCATTATTGGAAAAACTTACGAGAACTAAATAAATCCCGAGTTATCAAGTTATGAAAATCCCAGCACTGATTCCCTTTTTGATTTTATTTTCAGGAGCCTCTTTCGTTATGTCACAAACTCCGCCTGTAGCCAAAAAAATCCCCAAAATCACAAAAATTCATGGCGATACCCTCACCGACGATTACTTCTGGTTGCGCGAAAAATCGAACCCGGAAGTCATCACTTATCTCAAAGCTGAAAACGATTTCACCGAAGCGATGATGAAGCCGACGGCGGCGTTGCAGGATACGCTCTACAAGGAGATGCTTGCTCGCATTAAAGAAACTGATCTGAGCGTGCCGTATCCCAAAGACGGTTATTTGTATTACACGCGCACTGAACAGGGAAAACAGTATCCGATTTACTGCCGTAAAAAAGGCACGTTGCGCGGCAAAGAGGAAACCTTGCTCGATCTGAATGCGATGGCCGAAGGCAAGCCGTTCCTTTCGCTCGGTGCTTTCCAAGTCAGCAATGACAGCAACCTGCTGGCTTATTCAACCGATGATACCGGTTTTCGCCAATACAAACTCCACGTCAAAGATTTACGCACAGGCCAATTGCTTCCCGACACGGCTGAACGCATCACCTCGATCACTTGGGCGAATGACAACAAAACGTTGTTTTATGTGACGGAAGACGCGACGACGAAACGCTCGAATCAATTTTATCGCCACACGCTCGGCAGCAAGAGCCAGTTGTTGTTTGAAGAAAAAGACGAACTCTACAACATCGGCGTCAGTCGCACGCGCAGCCGAGGCTATATTTTGCTGGGCATCAGCAGTTCGACAACTTCGGAGTATCGCTACCTTGCGGCAACCAAGCCGAACAGCGACTTGAAGGTCATGCTTCCGCGCGAAAAGGATCACGAATACTACCCTGACCATCACGGCAAGCTCTTTTACATTCGCACGAACGACACAGGCCGCAACTTCCGTTTGGTCACAGCGCCCATCACAGACCCCAGCAAAAAGAACTGGAAAGAACTCATCGCGCACCGCAGTGACGTGATGCTTGAGGACACTGATTTCTTTGCGAATCATTACGTGGTTTACGAACGCGAAGACGGCCTGAATAAATTTCGTGTGACCGATTTAAAAACCGGCGACTTGCATTACGTCAATTTCCCCGAACCAGTGTATTCGGCCTATGGCAACACCAACGCTGAATTCAATACCACCAGGTTTCGCTTTGGCTATTTGTCATTCGTGACGCCGAGTTCAGTTTTTGAATATGATCTTTCCACCAAACGCCGCCGTTTGCTGAAGGAAACTGAAGTGCTGGGCGGCTACGACAAAACGAAGTACACCTCTGAACGTATTTACGCGACCGCTTCTGATGGCACGAAAGTCCCGATTTCATTGGTCTACAAAAAGGGCTGCCGCCTCAATGGCGAAAATCCATTGCTGCTTGAAGGCTACGGTTCCTACGGCATTCCCAACGACGTAGACTTTTCGTCGAATCGTTTCAGCCTGTTGGATCGCGGCTTTATTTATGCCGTCGCGCATATTCGCGGTGGCGGCGATTTGGGCAAGCCGTGGCACGATGCGGGTAAGATGATGGTCAAGAAAAATACCTTTACTGACTTCATCGCCTGCGCCGAACACCTTACGGACAAACAATACACCAGCCAGGATCGCCTGCTGATTACGGGCGGCAGTGCGGGCGGGTTGTTGATGGGCGCGGTCACCAATATACGACCAGAGTTATTCAAGGCTGTGATCTCTTATGTTCCGTTCGTAGATGTGATGAACACGATGCTTGACGCTTCGTTGCCACTGACGGTCGGCGAGTATTTGGAATGGGGTAATCCGAATGAAAAGGACGCGTATTTCTACATGAAATCCTATTCGCCCTACGATAACCTCGAAGCCAAAGATTACCCGACGATGTTGATCAGAACATCGCTGAATGACAGTCAGGTGATGTATTGGGAACCTGCAAAATACGTGGCAAAACTGCGCGCAATGAAGACAGATAAAAATCTTCTACTGTTCAAGACCAAGCTGGAACCGGGTGGGCATGGCGGCGCGTCAGGCCGCTATGATCGCTTGCGCGACACGGCATTTGATTATGCGTTTATGCTGCATCAGGTGGGAATCACCAAGTAATCACCGAACAAGCCGCGCGCGCCCCTGTTGCAGCAATTGATCGTACAGAGCTTCGAGGTTGGCATTACAACCTCGAAGCCCTGCCACTACGTTTTCGGTCCAATCCAAATATTCCAGACGACGATCCAGCGACCAATCGGCAGGTGGAGCTTCGGTCACCGCGCGAATGTTCGAGATTTTATCGGCCAGTTTCACGAGTTGGGCGCGCAGCGACAGATGCGGTGCATGTTCGATTTGCAACCGTTTTCGCTCGGCTTTTGGCAGGCTCTTGTCATCGGTCACCTCTTCAACAACGCGTCGCACCTCCAAACCAAATAACCGCTCTATTTCCTCCCCTGTCGTCATCGTGTCCTCAATGGTGTCGTGCAAAATCGCGCTTTGTAGCACCACAAGGTCAGTGACCTGACCAATGCGCGCAATCGTTTCTGCCACTTCAATGGGGTGGTTAATGTAGGGCGACGCTTCGACATCTTTTCGCCGTTGCTCGCTGTGTTTGATGGCCGCGAAGTGTAGGGCCTGAAGCAAATTCGTAAGGTCTCTCATAATTCCTCTGGGTTTGGACTGATGACATTCTCAGATTTATCTGATCTCACAGATCAGCTTCCCATTCGCAAGATTGATGAGCACTTGCTTGCCGTGCTGTTCGCCAAAGGTTTCAAACGCAGCCTGCTCAATGGCACGCGCCAATTCAGAATGTAGCCCGCGCGCTCCGGTCCCACGCTTCAGGCAAAGCCCGGTCACATATTCGCTCGCCTCGTTCGTGACTTCGAGTTGCAATCCCTCGCTGGCGAATTCGCGTTCGTATTGCGGCAGGATGTTATCGCGCAAAATTTGTTTGAGGGTCTCTTCCGTCAAGGGCTGAAACGAAACAATGCGTGTGAAGCGCCCGATTAACTCTGGCAGGAAACCATATTTTTGAAAGCCCTCGACTTCCTCCACAACTTTGATGGCGCTGTCTTTTTCGCTCATTTGGTCCGGCTTCGTCTGAAAACCGATGGCGGCCTTTTCTGTTTTGAGCAATTCGTCTAACCCCGAAAAGGCCCCGCACGCAATGAACGGCAGATCAAAGGTGGCAAAGGTCAATCGCGGCCCAAATTGCGAATAGCCATAATCCATCGGCACTTGCACATCAGCGCCGTGCAGCATCGTCAGTAATTCGCGTTGCACACCGTAGCCCGAAACATCTTTCGTCGTGCCCTCGCCTGCGAACCGTGAATTGCTGCTGGAGGCCGCAATTTTATCGAATTCATCAAGGCACACGACGCCGCATTCCGCCAGCAACGGATTGTTGTCGGCGGCACTCACTAAACGCGTCAAGATCGTTTTCACATCATCGCCGATGTAACCACTTTCGGTGAAGCTGGTGATATCTACGATCACGGTCGGCAATTTGAAAATTTCCTTGAAGAGTAGTTCAATCAAAAATGTTTTGCCGCAGCCCGTCGGGCCAGCCAATAACGTGTTTTGCTTCGGTGGTAAGGATTGCCTCGAAATTCCCTCAACGTGGATATTCTTGAGGCGGCGAATGTGGCGATAGGCCATCAAAGCCATTGCGCGTCGCTGCTCAAGCTGGCCTTTATAGCCTAATTCTTCGACTTGCTCGCTAATGGCTTGCGGCGTGGCGATGGGCAAGGCAGCAATAAACCCTCGACGCGCTTTTAACTGTTCCTCACGCCACTGCTCATAATTGAGTTCCGGCTCGCGCAATTCGTCAGCAAATAAATCGTCATAGTTGGTATTCATTGGCAGTTAATTGAGGGCGGGGTTAATGAGTGGTTCGGGACCATAAATATGAAAAATCGCCGACATCGGTTTGAGCAGAGTGCGCATTTGGTCGCGTTCCGCCTGAGTATGGTTTCGTTTCGGATCACTCAGCAATCCGGTGAAACGCATCTGGCTATTGTGAGCCACCATCTGGTCCAAATCATCGCGCGCTTTTAATTCCAGTAAGCGGTCGCCTGCATCGCGCAAAACCTCAAAGACTTTCGCTTCTTTTTCGGCATGACTTTCTCCATAGACAATCAGAACTTCGCGGCGGCGCGGGTCTTTTGAAGGACGCGTTTTCAATTCTCCTTCGTCCCGATCCAGCATCACCATCCAACCAGTGAAAAACACATAATACTCAACTGCGTTGTGCAACATAAAATTGCCCGCCATCGCCATGCCAAATCGCTCTTTATCTTCATCGTTTTCCACCTGCATCCAAATCTTGAACCCCCGCCCCTGAGCATCAATCCCGACCGCCGTGAGCGAGACATCACCATCTTTACGAATGATTCGGCGGGCTTCCGATAGCACCTGATTGAAGTGTTTCACTTTGCACCTCGAAGATTATGTGTTGAGCCTGAGGATGAACAGTATAACTGCACCGCCAAGAGAAGCGGAAACCAATCTTTATTACTTTTTATTTTGTTTTTTCCGCTTCACTGCGGGCTACCAATCGGTTCAAGGCATCAGGGACAAAGCGTTCTGCAAACCCTGCAATAAACGCCCAAATCACAAGCAAAGCGTAATCCACGCCTGAGGCGGGACCGGTGTCTTTTAAAAACCGATTTAGCAAAATAGGTTCAGTTCCTTTCGGCGCAGCAGTTGGCGAGGGTGAAGCAGTTGCAACCATTGCTGCCGCCACAGAAGGCGCAGCCGATGGCATAGGTGAAGCAGTAGTTGATGGCACGGGCGAGGGGGTGGGCGAACTTATGGCCTGAGGCGTGGCGGACGCCGTGGGGACTACGCTGGGAGACGGTTTCGGCGATGCGGAGACGGGTGCCGGAGCGGCAGCCGACGGATTCCCAATCGTGGTGATCGTGGGGAAAATTTTCCCGGAGATCAGCCCCCCGGTAAACATCAGATATAAAATGACTGAAAAAACAGCACCGCTAATGGGCGAAAGGAAGATGCCGAATCTACCGTGAGTCAACATTGAAAAAAGATAGAGCGGATCGCCTTCGCTCGGCGCGGCTTGGATGCGTTGCTGCATACTGATGAGCGCCCCAACAATGCCAGCAAACATCACGACCGCCAGGGTCGTCACGCCATAGCCCCAGCCTAACGCCGTAGCCCACACGTCGTTGAAATTCACATAAGTAAAAACAGCTCCAATAATGATCGTCACAATCGCCATCAGGGCAACGATTTTGAGCAAATTGTCGCGCATGTGCTCACGGGCCGAAAGCAATGAGTAGCGCAAATAGAATTCGTTCAATAAAAAATGGCAATCCTGCCGCAGGCGCTGATCATTGGTCTCTGAATCTAAATCGGGCGGTTTTGAGGCCAGATAAGCATCGTAGTCTTTGCTACCGGCAACGTGCCGATATTGGGTGCGAAGCATTTTGATTCTGCGCCGAAGATCATTGAGGTCAAGATGGCGATTCAGAATCTGCTCGAACAAATAAATATCTTTCCACGCCAAGCCGTCATTCGCGCGATGCCGTTTGATGCGCTCAATTTCCTCGCGTTCTTCGGGGGTCACACGCTGAGCAATGAGCGGCGAATATTCGGCGCTCAAATGATCGAAAAACAGTTTCCCATATTCCGGCAGCCGCCGCAGTTGTGGTTCGTATAGCGTTTCAGCAAGACGAGTCATTATACTTTCGGGCATAGCAAATTCCTCCTGTTGGCTGATGCTGAAACAGTCTGACGTGTGGTGGCAAGCGAGATACAAACAATGAATGGATTTCAGTCCTGGCGTTCGCCACCATTAGCCGGTCTGTTCCCACCTCTTATGAGGGCAAGCCTTTTTTGATAACCCGTTCCATAATTTCGGCAAAGGTATCAATCTCGCTGAGAGTGGTATAAATATTGGGGGTGATGCGCAAACCATTGACGCCGCCGCTATTGATAATGGGCGTGGTATTAATGCGATATTCATTCATCAGATAGCCACCGAGTTTCGCCAAATCCATTCCTTCGATAGCGATATTCGTTAAGCCACAGGATTGTTGGGGGTCATACGGCGTCAGAATCTTCACCCCTTTTAAGCCTTCCAATCGCTTGGCCCAACGATGAAATAGAAAGCGCAAACGAGCCGCTTTGCGTTCAGCACCAATCCCTTCATAAAAGGTCAGGGCCTCAGCAATGGCCAGAAAATTCGCTTCCGGGTGCGTCCCGACTTGCTCGAATTTGCGAATGTCATTGTCCTGCGATTCTTCCGCAGGCATCATCGGCCACAAACCTTTGATCTTATTTTTGCGAACAAATAAGAAGCCCGTACCAAAAGGAGCCATCAGCCATTTATGCAGGCTTGTGCCATAAAAATCGCAGTCCAAATCTGCCTGTTTGAAGGGAAAATGAGCGAAGGCATGCGCGCCGTCCACAATCGCTTCAATGCCGCGCGAACGGGCCATTTGGCAAATCTTTTTCACCGGGAAAATTTGCCCGGTCAGATTGGTGATGTGGCAAAAATGAATGACTTTGGTTTTGGGCGTAATGGCTCGCTCGAACATTTCAACCAGCGAATCCATGCTCTTTGGCGGAACCGGGAAGTTGACCTTTTTGATCACAATACCATTGCGCCGTTCGCGTTGCCGCCAAGTCGTCAACATGCGCGGGTAATCTTGCTCCGTCGTCAACACCTCGTCACCGGGGTTCAGGTCCAGACCCAATTGGCAAATTTCGAGAGCTTCGCTGGCGTTGCGGGTGATCGCCATTTCTTCGGGGTCGCAGCCAAAGGCGCGTGCCAATCGCTTGCGCACGCCTTCCGTTTGCGGCTGTAAGATGCGCCACATCGTGTAGGTCGGCGCTTGATTGGAAAATTCCAGATAGCGACGCATTGCTTCCTGCACGATTCGCGGGCTAGGGCATACGCCGCCGTTATTGAGGTTGATGATCGAGCGGTCTATGGTAAAAGCTCGTTGGACTTCAAACCAGAAATCTTCATCCTGCGCGGCGTCTTCCGGGGAAAGGTGATTGACAAATTTGGTAGCGGCAACGGCGTGCTCAATTCCCTGCTCGTTGAAACTGGCAACAGCCAAACTGGCGGCCCCTGCACTCCTGAGAAATGATCGTCGAGTGAACATCGTAGCTCCTAAATTATTCATCATGGCATCGGCTGGCTAACAAATAGCCGATTACGCACGGGAACGCAACAGGAACAACGCGTTCGGAAAACGTCAAAAAGCCGGAGCACCCAAATCCCAGTGGAATTACGCTCCGGCTCTTTGCTCTTTGGCAACTCAAACTATTTTTTCTGACGCTTGATTAGCTCCATTACGCGTCGCCGCGAGAAAAACGCCAACCCAGCCCCCATTAACGCCAGCGTCCCTGGCTCCGGCACAGGTTCCGGTTGATCTCCACCACCAGAGGGAGGAGTTGGGGTAGGATTCGGAGTAGGCGTCGGGCTGGGAGAACTTGTCGGAGGTTGCGTAGCCCCTCCCACTGCCGTCCGAGGCGGACGCGAGGTATCGGTCGTAGCCAAAATAACGCCAACTATCGCAGCCCCGGCCAACGGGATCGCAATCAACCATTTCCGGGGAAACCCTGAAGGAGTTGCCAGAACATCTTCTTCGACACAGGCATCTGAACAAATTACGCCTGGTCCATATGGGGCGAGGCGTCCATCAGCCAATCGCACGAATTCTGGATGCTCCAGACTTTCCACGACTTGATTC
>JAEUQN010000480.1 GCA_016789725.1 Blastocatellia bacterium
AAGGCGTTTCATCAAAACCTTGTCGCCCCATTTAGTCTGCGAAGCGCAACTGGCTGGCGCACCAGTCTTCCAAACTGGAGAGAGTGGGTTCGATTCCCATCGCAGACTCCAGATTAGGTGTCAGGTGTTAGGTGTTGGGTGTTAGGGGAAAGACAAAGGGTTTCCCCTAACACCTAACACCTGACACCTACGCCGCTGCCGTAGCTCAAGGGATCAGAGCAGCCGTCTCGTAAGCGGCAGGTTGTGGGTTCAATTCCCACCGGCAGCCCCAGATATAGGTGTCGGGTTCCAGGGGTTAGGGGTTAGGGGTTAGGAGAAAAGCAAACGCCTTCCCTAACACCTGACACCCAACACCTAACACCTGATGTAGAAGCGTAACTCAGAGTGGCTAGAGTGTCGGTCTTACAAACCGGAAGTCGTGGGTTCGAGTCCCACCGCTTCTACCAAATTTTCAGGCAGTAATGAAACAAGCGAAGAGGAGCGCAATGTTTTGGTTTTTTATTGGGGTCGTAGCCAAATTGGCAAGGCGCTGGTCTTGCAAACCAGAAATTGTGGGTTCAAGTCCCACCGATTCCACCAAGTTTGAGGAGATAGGATTTAGGATTCAGGATTTAGGTGAACAAGTTTCCCTATATCCTACCTCCTACCTCCTAAATCCAAACTCAGCCGGTGTAG
>JAEUQN010000481.1 GCA_016789725.1 Blastocatellia bacterium
AGCCATTCCCTGGAACACGATTTTGATGGTGTGCGGCGTAACGGTGCTGGTGGCGATGCTGGAAAAAACCGGCGGCATGGATCTGTTCACGTCGCTGTTGGCCAAACTCGCCAGCCAGCGTTCGATCACTGGCGTCATCGCGTTCATCACCGGACTGGTTTCGGTCTATAGCAGTTCGACCGGCGTGGTCTTGCCTACGTTTTTGCCCGCCATTCCTAGTTTGATCGAAAAACTCGGCGGCGGCGATCCGCTGGCCATTGCCTATTCGATCAACGTGGGTTCGCATCTGGTGGATGTGTCGCCGCTTTCGACGCTCGGCGCACTGTGCATTGCCAACGCCGCCGATGGCGAAAATCGCACGCGGCTGTTTCACAAAATGCTGGGTTGGGGACTTTCGATGGCCGTGGTCGGCGCGGTGGTGTGTTTTGTGTTTTTTGGCTTGTTGCGCTGAATCCGCTGCCGTGAAAGCTTGATTGCTTCGTTGGGTCGCTGGGTTATTTTTTCAGCAGGCTGCGTATTTCCTGCTTGAAGTCTTCAAACCGTTTGTCCTGATCCTTTTTGAAATCTTCAAAACGTCTATCCATGTTTCGTTCGGATTGATCAATGCGCTTTTCCATCGCCTCAAAGCGTTGATTGGTGTTCTTCTCGATTGCTTCGATGCGAGGCGAA
>JAEUQN010000482.1 GCA_016789725.1 Blastocatellia bacterium
GTGAGTTCGGTCGAACGGTCTATTCGCAGGGAGGGCTCTCCCAATCCAATTACGGTCGCGACCATCACCCGCGTTGCTTCACCATGTGGCTGGCAGGAGGAGGGATCAAAGGTGGATCCATCCTCGGTGAGACCGATGACTTCTCCTACAACATCACGTCGGACCCGGTGCATGTTCATGACTTGCAGGCAACCATTCTGCATTGCCTGGGAGTGGACCACAAACGGCTCACATATAAGTTCCAAGGGCGGCACTTCCGCCTAACCGATGTACATGGCGAGTTGGTGAAGAAGATACTCGCCTAACGCGGTGGGCTAGGGTTTCGGGGCTGCGGGTTCGCGGAAACTGCGCTCCACCATATCGTTGACATCGGTAGAGACGGGGCCGTCGCGCCACAGCCAGCGCATCATTTCCGGCAGTATGGACCCGCCTTGCTTTTGGCCGTGACGGCCAATGCCCCAGGTGTAGTTGAGATCGTAGCCCCTGTCGCGAAGCGCTTCCATCAGGCGCACGTTCTGGTGAAACCAGTCGCGGGTTTGATCGTATGCGCCGTCACGGCGCTGTCCGCGATTGTCGTTCCTGCCATCCTGCAGAAAGACGCGCAGTGGCTTTCGATCGGCTTTGCGAACGATGTCGGCATAGGCGTGGCCGCCGCGCAAATTGACGAAG
>JAEUQN010000483.1 GCA_016789725.1 Blastocatellia bacterium
TGATCGGTCGCGCCGCTGGAACCAGTTTGTATGGAACGCCAATGCGGTCTTCGCCCGAAGCAGGAACTGCGACTTTCATGTTCGTGAATTCCGGCAGGAACTTCTCAATCGGGTCATTCAGCAGGAAGTGACCTTCTTCGTACAACATCATCAACGCGACCGAAGCAATCGGCTTGGTCATCGAAGCGATGCGAAAGATCGTGTCCGTCGTCATCGGCGCTTTGCTTTCGGCGTCTCGATAGCCGACCGAATCCAGATACACGACCTTGCCACGCCGAGCCACCATTGTCACGACTCCAGGAACCAAGCCTTTGTCCACGTATCGCTGCATGCCTGTGCGAATGCGCGCCAGGCGTTCGGACGACATGCCTACTTCTTCAGGCTTGGCGATTGGCAGGCCAGAAGCTTTGCTCTGCGAAAGCGCGGGCGTGCTTCCAATCGTCAGTGAAAAAATGATTGTGGCAATCAGCAAGTAAGCAATCAGTCGTTTCATAGATGCCTCCCTACGGTGTTTACGCCTTGCGTATGTTGGTGACGGTGACGCGAGCACCTTTTTTACCAAACGTAATCGAATAATTTGGTTTTCGCGCCCATTGAATCTTTGCGACAATCGGTTCGCGCCATTGCTCGCCGCCGATGTCGCTTAACAATCCCAACCACATGTAT
>JAEUQN010000484.1 GCA_016789725.1 Blastocatellia bacterium
CGGAAAGCTCAAGCGACGACAAAGGACTGAGAGTCACTGCGCTTCACGGGGAAATAGCATTCCAGCAAGTTTCGTTCAGCTACGCCGACAAAGAAGTTTTGAAAAACGTGTCGTTCATCATTTCGCCTGGGCAGCGTGTGGCATTGGTTGGAGCCTCAGGCGCCGGTAAATCCACCATCGCTAATTTGATATTGCGCTTTTACCGTCCACAACAGGGGATGGTGCTGATGGATGGCATGAACGTCAGCGATCTGCACCGCGACAGTTTGCGCCGTGAAATCGGCGTCGTGTTGCAAGACAACATTCTGTTCGGCGCTTCGATCCGCGAAAACATCGCTTACGGTAAACCAGAAGCTTCGCAAGCTGAAATCGAACAAGCCGCGCGGCTGGCGTTCGCTCATGATTTCATCGCCGCCCTGCCTGAAAGCTACGACACGATCATCGGCGAGCGCGGCTCGACGCTTTCGGGCGGTCAGCGCCAACGAATCTGTCTGGCGCGAGCCATCATCAAACGGCCTTCGATTCTGATTCTCGACGAACCGACAGCGGCGATTGACCCCGAATCTGCGGCGCTGATCCAGCAAGCCATCGAACGATTGCAACGCGGCAAAACCACTCTGGTCATTTCGCACCAGTTCACGGCGATGGAAAGTTTTGACCAGAT
>JAEUQN010000485.1 GCA_016789725.1 Blastocatellia bacterium
TCGGAGGTCAGGACGTATCCGTGATGTCCGATGATGAGTTGAGTGAAGTTCGGAACGGACTGATCGGCTTCATCTTTCAGTCGTACAACCTGATTCCTCAATATACGGTTGTGGAGAATATCGAAGTGCCGTTGCACTATCGGAAGGGATATCCTTCGATTGGTGCAAAGGAAAAGAAGCGTATCGAAGATTTGGCCGGGATGGTCGGGCTGGGGCAGCGGCTGGATCATCGTCCGTTTCAGTTATCGGGCGGTCAACAGCAGCGTGTTGCGATTGCACGTGCACTGGTGAATGACCCTCAGATTATTCTGGCCGACGAACCGACCGGGAACCTGGATTCGGCGACGGAGCAGGAGATTATGGAAATGCTGCTGGCACTGAATCGTGAAGGGCGGACCATCATTATGGTGACTCACGAACCTGCCGTTGCGAAGCTGGCAAAGCGACAGATCTATATGAAGGACGGAGTGATTGCCGGAGAAGGGATCTTCCCGGGTTGACACCTTGTATTCAGGCCCTGCAGACTGAACTGATCCAATGACGAACATCCTTCGCACAATGCAACTTGCTCTGAAGAGCCTACTCCTGCATAAGCTCCGCAGCGGGCTGACCATGCTGGGGATCGTCTTTGGAGTGTTTTCTGTGATCGCGATGCTGGCGATT
>JAEUQN010000486.1 GCA_016789725.1 Blastocatellia bacterium
TGCCGAGGCTTGAGCACCGTCGCATAACTCACGCCGGACTCGAACCACACGTCCAGAATGTCGCGTTCCTTTTCAAATTCCGTCCCGCCGCAACCTTCGCACTGAGTCCCAGCAGGCAGCAACGCGGCAGCCTGGTTGGCAAACCAATAGTCAGTGCCATGTTGTCCGATCAAGTCCGCGACATGATCGATCACGCGGGGGTGGGCCAAGACCTGACCGCATTTGACGCAGGTAAAACCAGGGATCGGCGTACCCCAGACGCGCTGACGCGAGAGACACCAATCGGGCCGGTTCTCGATCATCCCGTTGATCCGGTCGCGCCCGTAGGCCGGAATCCAGCGCACCCGCTCAATCTCCGCCAACGCTTCCTTCCGCAGTTCATTCGTCTCCATCGAGACGAACCACTGTTCGGTCGCGCGGAAGATGACCGGCTGCTTGCAGCGCCAGCAATGCGGATAGGAGTGGTTGAGCGAACCATGCCCGAGTAACCGCCCGTTCTCCTTGAGGCGCTCCACGATCTTAGGATTGGCTTTGAAGACATGCTGCCCGGCAAACTCAGGAACAGCGGCCGTGAACTTCCCGCCGTTATCCACCGGCGCGAGGATTTCCAGCCGCTCACCGACGCTGGCCTTGGCATTGTGGTCCAGCACCAGCAGGT
>JAEUQN010000487.1 GCA_016789725.1 Blastocatellia bacterium
TTCGTCGAAATTCGGATTGGCATCCAACACACGGAAAACAGTTAGAATGTTGATGTCTTCAGCGGCCCGCGCCAACGCATACCCCCCGTGAATGCCTTTGGTGGATTGCACCAAGCGGTGACGTCGCAATTCATTCATCAACTTGCCCAAATATAACGGTGGAATTTGCTCGGCGTCGGCAATCTCCCGCAAGCCACACCATTGTGACTTCGGCTGTTTGGCCAAATAAGCCAACGCACGAATTCCATAGGTAGTAGCTTTCGATAAAATCATCGCCGCATCGCTCCTAGATCGGTTTGCAATTGCGTGTACGGTGTCAGTAGCCCGCGCGTCAGCAAGGGCTGCGACTAGGCAACCTAACCCTTTGCGCCAACGGCCATGCCAGCCCTTGCTGACGCGCGGGCTACTGGCCCGGCGCACTTTCCCGTATACCCAATTGCAATCTGATCTAAATCGGACTTCTTTGTCGGGTTGCAGTATTTGTATTTACGATAAGTTAAACAATGATGCGATTTCATCATTTTTCTGATTACAAAAACAGGCAGGCCCCATGCCCTATGGTAGAGTTCAAGCTAGGGTGTTTTAATGTGTTTGACGGTTACTGAAGTGCGAAGCTTCGTGCGTAACGCTGCCTGATTACTTTCCCGGTGAACGTC
>JAEUQN010000488.1 GCA_016789725.1 Blastocatellia bacterium
ATGAACATCAACGACCAACCGTGCAGAAATGCCACCAGCGGATGGAACGCTTCGCGAAAGAACGCGTATTGCCCGCCGACTTTCGGCATCACCGTGCTGAGTTCGGCAAAGACGAAGGCTCCGGCCAGCGCAAAAATTCCGCCCGCAACCCAGACTGCCAGAATCAAAAACGGCGTGCCGACTTTCTGCGCGACGATGTACGGATTGATGAAGATTCCGGACCCGATGATGCCGCTGATAACAATCATCGTGGCGTCGAACAGGTTCAACTTTCTGGCAAACTGAGATGACATTTTTTCTCCAACGAAGGCACACGAAGTTTCTTGAAGAAGTTATCCCGCTTCGTGCTTCTTCGTGTGCCTTCGTGGACAAACTCGTCTGTTATTGAATGCTTTTCAGGACTGCCAGCATCTCGTCGTGAACCTTACCGTTAGTACAAAGTAAACTCGATGAATGGTTGTCGAAGGTCGAACCATCCAGTTTCGTCACGCGGCCACCGGCTTCTTCAATAATGACCCAACCAGCGGCCACGTCCCAAGCGTTCAATCCTTTTTCCCAGAAGCCTTCCATTCGTCCGCAAGCTACGCACGCCATGTCAATCGCGGCGGCTCCTAACCGGCGAACGGCTTGAGCGTGATGCAGAAACGCTTCCCA
>JAEUQN010000489.1 GCA_016789725.1 Blastocatellia bacterium
TCAAAAAGAATGAATTCGGTATCAACCTGGGCTTCCAGTACAAGTTGAATTTTGGCAAAAAAGATCTGGGTGGCATTCTCGGTTTGCGCGCCAGCTACGGCCTCAACAACATCGACAATCTGTATGCCCGTTTCTGCGACGGCACCAACCCGGCTCTTTGCAATTCCCAGATTTCTTTCCTGGGCGCTTCTTTGTACTACAGCGTGAATCTGCTTAAAATTTAAAACGTTTTAATTTGACGGCATTGTGTAGACGGCCTACGGTGGACGGTGGCGTTGCTCTTGGGATTTTCTTTGGATTAACTGAAGTAAAGAATCTCAAAAACAACGCCACCGTCTACCGTCTACCGTCTACCGTCTACCGTCTACCGTCCAAAACATGGCTAAACAAAAATTCTACGTCGTCTGGGAAGGGCATACGCCGGGAGTGTACAGTTCCTGGGATGACTGTAAGCGCCAGGTAGACGGATATAATGGGGCTAAATACAAGAGTTTTGAGCACAAGGCAGAGGCGGAAGCTGCGCTGAAAACCAATTATTGGAAGTTTATCCAGAAATCCGATCCGGCTGCCAAAACAGCGTCCAAACCGGCCCCTCGTTCTTCCATTATCAAGGAAAGTGTATCCGTTGACGCGGCATGTTCCGGCAATCCGGGC
>JAEUQN010000048.1 GCA_016789725.1 Blastocatellia bacterium
CGCGCTCCGACGTCAGGCAGGCCAAAGTGTCGTTGATGTTAGCTGAGCGCGCTGACGCTCAACAATTTGCACCGCAAGAATATGCGCAAGCTTACGAAGCCTGGAAGAAAACAGCCGAAGCGGCAGAGGCTCGGGTGGATAAAAAAATTCTGATGACGTATGGACACGAGACTGTTCGCCTGGCGGTGGCGGCAGAAAAACGCGCAAAGGAAAAAGCGTTTCAGTCCGCCTTGGATCAGGAGCGAAAAACAAGAAATAACGAAATCATCGCGTTGAAGGTCTCCATTGATAAAGCGCAATCCGATGCCGAGCGGGCAGCATTACAAGCCAGGCAAAAAGAAATGGAACTGGCAATGGAAACAGCAGCGCGTAGTGCCGCCATGAAACAAGCAGAAGACGCCGCGCGCCGCGCCGCCGAAGCAGAAGAAAAAGCACGATTGGCACAACAACAAGCGGGCCAGCTTGCCAGCGAAAAAATGAAAGCGCAGATGGATGCCGAACAAGCGAAAACGCTAGCCGATCAAGCGCAAAAAGAACGCGACGCTGCCCGCGCTAGAATGCGCGAAGCTTTGAGCCAGGTGGTGGAAACCAAAGAAACGGCACGCGGTCTGATTGTGAACCTGCCGGACATTTTGTTTGACTTCAATAAGGATCAACTCAAACCCGAAGCGCGCGAAAAGCTGAGCAATGTTTGCGGTATTCTCTCCGTCACTGGCGGCTATAATCTGAGCATTGAAGGCCATACCGACAACAAAGGCACGGATGAATATAATCAGAAGCTGTCTGAGCGACGAGCGCAGAACGTCACCAGTTATTTATCGAATTGCGGCTTGACGCAAGATCGCCTGACCAGCCGAGGCTTTGGCAAAACCCAGCCCCTCGCACCGAATGAAACGGCAGAAGGGCGGCAACAAAACCGCCGAGTCGAAATCGTCATCAGCGAAAGTAATGCGGTCAGTCAATCGCAGCGTCCGAACGATCAGTAAAATTAACTCTGATCTGGATAGAGTCTTATACTCTTCGTTCGTCGAGTATAAGACTCTATCGTTTGTTCTAAAGGAGCTACCTCTTCCAGGGACCATCAACGCCATTTACTTTGTATGAAAAACCTAACTGCATCGCTGTCACTTGAAATGAAGCCGCCTTCATTGCCAGAGGCGCGTCTTGCTTTTCGGAAGCGCGTCGAAGCGCAGGTTTTAGGGCTACCCCAACGCTTCTTCGGGATTAAAAAGAACAGCTTCAAGATTCGCCTCTCGAACCGCGTGATCCTGTTGTTGTTGCGCACGGGCTTGCATTTGAAAAGTAGCACGCAAGAGATTCAGGCAACCTTGGAGAAATTGCTGCGCTCCCCGCTCTCTCGCATTGTTTCGTGCGGGCAATTGACGTTTGGGGATGTGCTGGTCATCCGCACCAACAAACAGAACAACGAAATCGAAATTGAGCGCATCAATCGGCGTTCGCGGAAACCTGCGGTGGAATAGCCGGAGCGTCACCTACCAGAACCCCTGATTTCCATCCCAAATGAAAAAAGCAAAGGCTGACCAGAAAATTCTGGTCAGCCTTTGCTTTGCTTACGTTGCTGCGAACGCTACTCATCCAAGCTGTTGCGCATCGCTCGGACGCGATCATGCGATCCTTTGACGTTTTCGTACTGTTGCGCAACGACTTGACGAATGTTTGCGGGCAGTCCCTTGTCCAGTACGTTTTGGTATGCACTGACGGCGGAATCTTCGCCCGTTTCACAAGCCGCCATAATCGAAGTGTCGCCCCCACCCAACGCTGCCTTCAGATTGATCCAGGCGCGGTGGATCGCTGCGGTCGTACTACCAGTGTTTTCAGGATCACCGCCCAGCCATTGCACCTGCTGCTGCAATTCGCCGACGAACTTTGCGCGCTCGCGGCTTTGCTCCAGACAAAACGTTTTCCAATGCGGATTGGAAAGACTTTCCGAAGCATCCGCGAAGCCGTTTTGCCCGTCGCGGCAAATCTCAATCAGGCCATTCAGATCGTCAATCAATTCGGTTGGTTTTGCTACTGCTTGATTCATAAAAACTCCTTCTCTGGTTTAATGATCGTTCCTTTCTCAATCAACCGCGTGGCTGATTCGACTTGTGTGGTTGGTGAATAACTGCCCTCAGTCTTGCGATAGAATCAGCGCGCTGTAGGGCGCTAAATGGATGATGCTTTGTAACGGCTCGTCCTCCGAGACGGTTGCGGTAATGGCAGCAATGCCGTGATTACCGAACTCTGCGTCATAGGCATCGGAATCGCTATTAAAGCGCACTTGCCAAGTTCCTGCTTGCGGAACCGGCAGCGCGTAGTTTTCGAGTTGTTGCTGCGAAAAATTGATGACGACCAGCACGCTGTCCTTTGCGCCGCCCTCCGCCCAGCGATGAAAGGCAAAGACTTTGTTCGCATCGTCGAAGTGCGTGATTTCTATACCTTGCCCTATCAGGCCTTTGCTGACGCCCCCGCGATTTAATCGCAGATGCAGCAGGTCGGCATGCAGTTTCATGATGCCGCCGTAAGATTCGGCCTTTGACCAATCCAGCGGTTGCTGATCGTCGAAGCCCTGGTTTTCCAGAAACTCCTGCCCTTGAAAGAGCATCGGGATGCCCGGCGCGGTCAGGGTCAACACTGTGCCGAGCGTCGAACGTTTCTTGGCAAACCAGTTGCCTGCATCGCCCGGCGAAATTTTTTCAGGGATGCGCACATCGCCTTCTGCTACGTCATCGTGCGATTCGGTATAAATGACGCGCTGGAATACATCGCCATTGAAGTTGAATAAAAGCGATTCCTGAATGCGCGCCAAGTCACGATGTTCATCATCAAACGCGGCAATCGCATCACGCACGGCACAAAGAAACTGTGGCTCCCACTGCGCATCAAATCCGGCTCCGGTTTCGTCAATTTTTTTGGTCAGGAATTCATTGGCCTGCAAGTCTTCCGCAATGGTGAAGGCCATCGGTTTGTGCGCTTTGACCTCGCTCGTGATCCATTGCAGCAGGCTCCATCCTTCGGGCAAATCGTTTTCGGGATCGTCGTTGTTCCCCTCAGCGTTGCGGATGTTGACGACAGAATCAAAGCGCAAGCCATCTATATGATATTCGTCAATCCACATCATCGCGTTATCGCGCAAGTATTGCCGCACTTCCGCGCGACCATAATCAGGCCGCGTATCGCCCCAGGGTGTTTTCGAGCGAGCATCGTTATAAAAAAAGATGCCGCCTTGGTTGTTTTCGTGCCAGCCGTCGAATTGCCACAAATCCAAATCGCTTGGCCCTAGATGGTTGTACACAACATCAAGGATGACCGCGATACCGTGCGCATGCGCGGCTTTCACAAATTCTTTGAATTCCTTCGGCCCGCCGTATTCCGATTCCACCGCAAACGGATGCGCCGGGTTATAGCCCCACGAAATGCCGCCCGCGAATTCTGCTATTGGCAACAATTCAATCGCATTGATACCTAATGATTTTAGATAAGGTAATTTCTGAATCGCATTGGTAAAAGTACCCGGCGCATCCGCGCTTTCACGCGCGAAGGTGCCAATGTGCATTTCGTAAATCACCAGCTCATTCAAGCTCGGAATCGGGAATTCCGCATCATTGCCCCAATCAAACGCCGCATCGTGAATAACGGCATTGCCAACGGAATTTGTCACTTGGCGTGCCCAGGGATCAATGCGACTCAGGGTTTGTTCGCCATTCACTAAAATGTAACGATACTCATCGCCGATCTTTGCCTTCCGCACATCTACTGACCAATATCCTTCGCCTTCGCGCGCCATCGGGGTCTTACGCTCTGCCCAATGATTGAATGTACCTGTGACATAGGCAGCTTCTGCATGTGGTGCCCAAATCCGAAAGCTACAACCCTGATTGTGGGGTAATGCCCCCAACCCCGGAACCAATGCAGGTTTGGTTTGACTCATCCTTTACACTCCAATTGTATGACTTGTGAAATAGTGGAAGGATAGTTAAGAATAACTCCCCTTCCACCACGATCTGGCTTACTGATTGAATAAAACGTAAGTCAAAGTTATCTACGCATTTGGAAGTGGTGGCAATCCACGATTGACCTGAGCGCGCGATGAATAGCTGTGCGCTAAAAAAACTCCGATCCCAATACCTGCGCCCAAAGCAATCAATGAAGCTGTCCCCGGATTATTGCGTCCGAATTCCAGCGTGCGTTGGTAATTGCCTGAGACGGCACGGCTGGTTTTGTCATACGCCTCTGAAACGGTTTGTTTGGTGTCTGCGAGAATTTCATCGCTCTTCTCTTGTATTGTTTCTTTGACTTCGTTGGCTTTGCGTCCGGCCATTGCTGCTGCTTGTGACACCGCTGTGCCCAGATTAGAAGCCTTAGTAGCCAGGTTTGATGTCATATCTTGTGTTGCAGATGTTATTTCCATTTTCTTCTGTCCTCCTATAAATATGCATGAGTCTCTTAACCTTCATATACCTTCTTGCAACTGGCAGGCCAAAGTATAGAGGCCACAATAACCTTATATTCTCAGTAGTTTTGATGTTAGGTGAGAGTAACTCGTCAGGTTCGTTGTAATAACCACATACAAATCGAATACGAAAGATACATTTTAAGGGAACGTATAACGTATCGGGAGCATACGGTCAGCGTGTTTTTTTAGAATTTTAAGTCCCTCTGCTCACCGGGATTCTCTATGGTACGGCGGTTGCAATGATCAAAGCGTGTACAGAGCAGATATACAAAGTACTTTAATTTATCGGGTGCGCCCGAATATACAGGGAGGATTTCAAATGTTGTGGACAATTCTTGCAGTCGTTTTGGTTCTGTGGTTGTTGGGTTTTGTGGGTGGTGTTGGTGGCAGTCTGATTCACGCGCTCCTGTTAGTCGCTGGAATCGTGTTCGTTTTGCAAATACTCAGCGGACGTCGGCCCACCATTTAGCGACGCCTCTGAACAGCAATGAAAAGAGGAAGACCTTTTGCTGAATTAAGCCAGGTCTTCCTCTTTTATTTTATGTAAGTAATTCTCAGTCTCAGCTTGAATTCTATCGCATTTCGCATAGGGTGTTTGGCGAATCCGTTGCCGTTGTTAACGACTGGGATCGCGTCGGGTGCTTGCCCACAGCCTGATTCAGCAAGCTTCTGGGTCAGCTTATGGTGTTTGAAACTTAAATCCGGCATTGGGCCGGTACGGGCTATTGACTGTAGGCAGGCCGTGAACGACCTGCCTACAGTCAATAGCCCGTGAGTCGAAAATCAAAACAGAAACATTGCCGAAGTTCATTTTCAAACACCATTAGCCAACAGAGAAAGACGCTCCAAGCGCCCTCGTCATAAATGACAAGGCTCTTGAAAAAAAGCAGACTGCCTGAATTTCCAAAAGCACTCTCAGCACCGCACAACTCAGATTTCAATCTGGTGATCTTCTTTTTTCACCGCCGTCATTGCTTCCGGTTCTAATTTCTCAGCGGTGCTATTGAGGCGGACGAAAACGCCCCAGGATGTAAGTAGGAATGCGGCAGCAATAGCGATCATTGCTGCAAATGGCAACTTGTCCGGGCTTTCGTGGGCGAATTTGAAGGCTGCAACCAATGACTCAATTGCCAGCGAGACAATTAACACGACCATGAACCGCGAGACAAATCGGCGGACTCGTGTTGGCGCACTTAGATGAGATTTGCGTTGCACTTCCTCCTCAAAAATAGTCTGCCCCAATTCAAAGGCTGCCACTGCAATGGTTAGTATTCCAATACTCTCCAGGATGCCATTCAATCGCTCCCGTAAGGTAATTTCTGTTCCCAATGTAATACCATGTTTTAGTTCTATGACAGCAAAGGCAATAAGTGCGATTCCGCAACAACAGAATAACAACGTGATAACTATATATCCGGCTAAAAAGAGATATTTCAACATATAGTACAAAAACAAGGCAGCTATAGACTGCCTTGTTTGCCAGTTATAATTAAGATTAAGTTAGCCTGCTATGCTTTCTTAATCACCAGCATGTTTTTTACGCTTTTCACTCCTTCTGTAGATTTAGCCACGCGCTCAGCTTCGGTCTTTTCAGTATTATCGTTTACTGCGCCACGCAAAGTTACGGCATTGTTGACAACATCCACGTTGATCTTCCGTTGCGGCGTAGTCGAGTTACCAATCAACTTCGCCACAATCTTGGTATGAATCCAGGCATCATCCAGCGAATTCCCAATGTTTTCGCCGTAATCTTTAGCTTTGGTGCGTGCCTCCTTGGCCATTTCTTCTGTATAGTCAGACCGTGCGACCTCGCGCGGTCTGACATCAATCTTGTCGGTAATAATCAATCCGGCGTGCGCGCCTTTGGCCAGATCAAATGCCTTCGTGCGTAATGCCTGGCTCTCTACCGTGCCGGACAAGCTAACGGTTTTCTTTTCTGCGTCTGCATCTACCTCAAGGCCAGCCGCCTTCAGTTGTGTATCCGTCTCAATCTTGGCCTTGATGGCATTTTCCAGTTCAGAATCCGACATTGCGGGCTTGCTTGGGTTGGCGGCATTTTGTGTAGTTGCTGTATCGCAACCAATCAATCCAAGCGATACTATCCCAGCAAAAACAAAAGTAATTAAATGGTTTCTCATAGCTCCTCCTACATTATAGCCTCTTGTTTCGTTTAGTTATGAAAATGCGCAAAGCACATTTTGTCTGAGTTATCTGCGGGCAAATATATTGAACTTATCCGCCATTACTTTGCCCTCAGACATTATTTACCAGCGACTTTCTCACCGACTTTTTCGCCAACTTTTTCGATAGCCTCGCCAGCCTTGCGGCGAGCTATTCCGAAATCCTCTTGCGCGTTTCCAGCCGCGCGTTCTGCCTCACCTTCTTCTTCCAGCGATTCGTTGCCAGTCCATTCGCCGATCTTTTCTTTGATCGTACCTTTGATTTGTTTGCCTTTTCCTTCAAGTTCATCTTTATTCCACATAATCTTCTCCTGTTTGATCGTTAGTTATTCGTTGGCTCGAACAAGTGAATGAGCCGCTATCGAGCGACGGTCTTCTCGCCATCGTCCGTTAATCGCGCTATTAACAGGAGCAACCTGAATGCCAGAGAAATTAAGCGACTAAGGGCTGGAATCGTAATGGAGCCATACAGGACGAATAGAATAAATACATCGGCAGATAACCACGCCAGTTATAAAACGTACTAACTACATACAGACCTTTACGCCGTATTCTATAGATTATTTACTTACTGGGATTTTCTGACTGTCCGGCATTCGGATTGCTATTTACAATGCGGGCAAGTACAGGATTTTAAGAAAGGTAGAAGTTAGTGATGAAAGTAGTAACTTTTGACGTAGACAATGTGGTAATGAATTTCCGCGAACAACAAGCCTTGTCGTGGCGTGAAGCATTGCGTCACTTTTGTCAGTATGAGCCAATTGAAACGATTCGACGCAAACTGGCTGAGCACGGAACTGAGTCCGTGAGATTTTACTTTTCTGCTCATCTTCTAAACAAATACCGGCGATTTTTTATCAATCACGTTTCACTTGTTTTCAAGGAGAAGTATCAACCACGAATTCATGTTCGGCCACAGATGTCTGATCTTTTGGCGCAATTACGTCATCACGGCTTAAAGATTGGGTTGCTGTCCACGACTGGGCAACTGGCGGGGAATAAGCGACTGGCGCATCTTGAAGCATTCTTGAAGGCCAAAACCTATTTTGCTGTTGATAAAACTGACGAATTTTTAGGCGCAACGCTGCGCGATATTTTGGCCTTCTATCAAATCACTGAACCAATGGAAGCCACTGCCATCTGCGCAACGCCAACCTTGGCGCGTGCTGCCTGTGCTTTGGGGATGAATGCTATTGGACTGACCTGTAGCGGTTTTGCAGAAATGGAACTGCGCGCGGCTGGTTGCCGCGAAGTTTACGCAACTCCGACTGAGCTTTTACAGGTGTTTGAAAACTCATTCTGGACTCAGCCTTCTCCTGCCGAGCACCATCACAGGTTTTCCAAAATAAACCGTGTCATCAATTCGCGCATGTGCTTGACCAGATATGGATCAACCACGCCGTGACGCGATTTCGGATAGACCATTAATTCAAATTGCTTGCCCGCTTTTTGCAACTCGTACATAAGCTGAATCGTGTTTTGCATATGCACGTTGTCGTCCATCGTGCCGTGAATCAGCAGCAATTTGCCGCTCAGGTTTTGGGCGGCTTTGATGACTGAGGTTTTCGCGTAGCCTTCGGGGTTGTTTTGTGGCGTCAGCATATAACGCTCGGTGTAAATCGTGTCATACAAATTCCAATCTGTGACCGAACCGCCCGCGATCCCGATTTTAAAGGCTGTCGAGTGCGTCATTGCGTACGAAGTCATAAACCCGCCGTAGCTCCAGCCATTCAAGCCGATGCGCGAACTATCCACAAACGGCAACGATTTCAAATACGCAACGCCGTCTTCCAAATCGCGCAGTTCTGTGACGCCCAGTGTTTTGTACGCTGTCCATGTGGATTCCGCGCCTTTGCCGGACGCGCTGCGATTATCGCAAATCCAAATGATGTAGCCTTTTTGCGCGAGCATCTGATGCCACATGAAATTCGCTCCGCCCCAGCGATTGACGACGCTCTGCGAATGCGGGCCGCTGTAGGTGAAGCTCCAGACGGGATATTTTTTGTTGGGGTCAAACCCCGGCGGCTTAATCATCATCGCTTCCATCAGAAAGCCGTCACGGTTTTTGACTTGCAGGAATTCGGGCTGGCTGAGCTTGTATTGTTTCAGCACATCCACTTTGTTTTCATCAATCGCGCGTACTAACGAGCCATCGCATTTGTACAAACGCGCCTGAATCGGCGTTGTGACATCGCTCCACGTATCAATGAAGTGGTTGAAGGTTGGGTCAAAGCTGGCGTTGTGTGTGCCTGCGGTTTGAGTCAATCGTTGCAGGCCGGAGCCGTCCATCTTGATGCGATAGGCGTCGCTGCCGATAGGGCTGCGTTCGGTGCCGGAAAAATACACCCAGCCATTTTTTTCATCTACGCCGTGCAGCGTGCGCGCTTCCCACTTGCCCGACGTGATTTGTGCGGACAGCTTGCCATCGTTCGAGTAGCGATAAATAT
Organism: Blastocatellia bacterium; assembly: GCA_016789725.1. Taxonomy (GTDB): domain Bacteria; phylum Acidobacteriota; class Blastocatellia; order RBC074; family RBC074; genus JAFDVL01. Next base: position 9,087 of record JAEUQN010000048.1, read on the forward strand.
GCTTCCATCCATTGCGTTCGCTCAAGAACAAAAACGTGCCATCATCCAGCCAGCGCGGCAATTCAGTATTGTCGGCCTCAACCCACGCGGGTGTTTGTTCTCGGAACAGGTTCGACGTTTGGCCGGAATTCGGATCGGCTAAGTTTACATCCAGCCACGTTTGCTCGCGGTTTGTGATGTGATAGACAACGCGCGAACTGTCGGGCTTCCATCCGACGCGCGCGATGATGGGCTGATGATTACTATACTTCGCAATGTCTACCCATTTTGTTGCGCCGCCCCCACCGATGTTGACGATGCTGACAACGCCGAGTTTGACGTTGGGATTCGGTTGGCCAGCCTTTGGGTAATTGTACAATTCGACATCCTGTTGATTTGGGATGTGGTCAATCACGGTGAATTCTTTGACGGGCGCTTCGTCGAGTTGCAAATACGCGAGCTTCGATGAATCGGGCGACCACCAGTAACTTTTGTAATCGCCGCGACCATAGATTTCTTCCTGATAGACCCAATCCAGTTTGCCATTGAAGAGCTTGGCATTGCCATCGGTCGTCAATACGGTTTCGGTTTGCGTGGCAATGTCCACGACGAACAAATTGTAATTACGGACGAACGCTACTTTTTTGCCGTCAGGACTGAGGTCTTCGTTTTCCTCAGCCTCGCTGGTTTTCGTCAAGCGAATCGCGGAGTCGCTGCCAAATTGGTAGTAGTACAAATCGTTCTTGATGTTCACGAGCGCCGCATTAAATTTGGCTCGGATTGAGGTGGGGTTCATCGCAATGCGCTTGGCATCGGCGGCGGTAATTCCTTCGAGTCTGGCAAACGCGGCCTCCATTTTGGCCGCATCATAAAACGGCTCGGCCTTGCCGGTGGCGGCCTCAACCTTCATCCATTGAGTTCCGCGTCGTTCCAGATAATGACTGCCATCAAGCCACGTCATTTGAAAGATCAACCGCCCGCTGAAATTGACGCGTTTGTCGGGATCGTAAATGTCATCAAGCGTGAGCAGTTTGTCTTGCGCAAAAACGGTGAAGGAAAAAAGTAGAAGGGCAAAGGCCGCGATTCGTCGCATAGTGTGAGTCTCCTCTGAAAGCTTGGTTTGCGTTCAGCGTGATGGGCTTTGAAAATTAACTTCGGCAAGAGGCTGTTTTTGTTTTCGACCCAGCGGGTCGTCTGAAGGTAGGCAGGTCGTTTACGGCCTGTTATAAGCGGTCAGGTATCCCGTCCCGGCGGGACGGTTGAGTTGAGTTTATTCAATCGTCCCGCCGGGATGAGCGTTCTCACGACTTCATGACAAGCCGTGAACGACCTGCCTACCATCAATTGCTCCTACGGGGCATCGCCAAAGTTAATTTTCAAACACCATATGCGTGAACTCTGAACAACGCAGGCAAAGCTTAACGAACGTTGGAAAAAAAACAAGCGAACAATATGCTTCGCGCCGGGATTTTGCTATGCTGCGCCGCGTCAAAACAATTACAACCACGACGTATGACGAACCGACTCCCAACCTCCATCACTGAACACACTCTCTTACCGCTGATCGCCGCGCCGATGTTTTTGGTCTCCGGCGTTGAGCTGGTCACCGCCGCTTGTAAATCCGGCGTCATCGGCACCTTCCCCGTGCTGAACGCGCGCACCAGCGAAGCCCTTGACGATTGGATGCAACGCATTACGGGCGAACTCGCGGCGGTTCGGGAAACCAATCCGAATGCACGAATTGCGCCGTGGGGCATCAACCTCGTCACGCATCGCACGAATCCGCGCTTGCAATCTGACATTGATCTGACGGTGAAATACAAAACGCCGCTCGTCATCACATCGCTTGGCAGCCCCGCTCCGGCGGTTGAAGCCGTGCATTCATACGGTGGGTTGGTGTTCAGCGATGTCATCAATGTGAGCTTTGCGAAAAAGGCTGCGCAAGCCGGAGTTGACGGCCTCGTGCTCGTTTGCGCGGGCGCGGGCGGACATGCGGGAACCCTGTCGCCCTTTGCCTTTCTAAAAGCTGTGCGCGAATTTTTTGACGGCATCATCGTGTTGGCGGGCGCAATGTCCAGTGGGCGCGACATTCGTGCAGCACAGGTGATGGGCGCGGATTTGGTTTACTTTGGGACGTCGTTCATTGCCACGACCGAAAGCATGGCAACCCAGGACTACCAACAAATGCTCGTGGAAGCGACGATGGACGATTTGATTTATACGAATGCGTTCAGCGGAGCTTACGCCAATATGCTCAAACCCAGTATCGTTGCGGCGGGTATTGATCCCGATGCGCTCAAGCCGAAAGAGAACGTTGATTTCAGCCATCTGGTCAGCGGCGAAACCAAAGCGTGGAAGCACATCTGGTCCGCCGGACAAGGTGTGAGTTTTGTGCGCGAGATTGAATCAACAGCGGAATTGGTGGCACGGTTGCGACGCGAATATGCGGAAATTATCGCGGAAGAAATGCGCGGCGATGCGTGGACAAATCTGTAATTTCTGGAAAAGGCGAACTTATGAAACTTCCTTCTCTTTTAAGCTTCACATTGCTGCTCTATGTCATCGGCATCGCTGTCTTCGCGCAAGACGCCGCGCCGCTCAAAGGCGATTGGAGCGGCGTCCTGGACGCGGGAGCGGCGAAGCTGAAATTAATTCTGCACTTCACGGCGGATGGCGACGGCAAATGGCGCGGCACGATGGATAGCCCCGATCAAGGCGCGAACGGTTTGAAGATGGATACCGTCACGTTTGAAGGACAAACGCTGAAATTCACGATGCAGGCGCTGGGTGCTTCCTACGAAGGGACCTTGAAGGACAATGAAATTACGGGCAAATTTTCGCAAAGTGGAATGACGTTTCCTCTCAATTTCAAACGCCCGACGGCGGCTGAGACTGCGCCACCGAAACGTCCTCAAACCCCGCAGCAACCGTACCCGTACAATGAGGAAGAGGTGACGTTTGAGAATCAGGCGGCGAACCTCAAGCTGGCCGGAACGCTGACCACGCCGCGCACGAAAGCGCCGTTTCCCGCTGTTGTGTTGATTACTGGTTCCGGCCCGCAGGATCGCAACGAATCGTTGTTAGGGCATCAGCCGTTTTTGGTGCTAAGCGATCATTTGACGCGCGCCGGGATTGCCGTCTTGCGCTTTGATGATCGCGGGGTAGGGAAATCAACGGGGAAGTTTGCGACCGCTACGAGCCAGGATTTTGCGAGTGATGTGTTGGCTGCCGTGACGTATTTGAAAACGCGCAAAGAAATCAACGCGAAGAAAATCGGTTTGGTCGGCCACAGCGAAGGCGGTTTGATTGCGCCGATGTGTGCCGTGCAATCGAAAGATGTGGCCTTCATTGTTTTGATGGCGGGGCCGGGCGTTCCGGGCGAGGAAATCCTGTATGAACAAGCGGCGTTGATCGCGCGCGCCGAAGGTGGAACTGAAAGCGCGATTGCCGAGAATCGGAAAATGCAGGAGCAATTATTTGCCGTGGTAAAAACGGAAAAGGATGCAACAGTCATCGAGAAAAAATTGCAGGAAATCGTTGCTGCTACGGTTGCCGCAGCGCCTGCCGCGCAGAGGAAAACGCTGGAAACGACGCTCACCGCACAAGTCAAATCCGTGAACTCGCCCTGGTTTCGCTACTTCCTGACCTTCGATCCACGCCCGACTTTGCGCCAGGTGAAAGTGCCTGTCCTGGCACTCAACGGCGAACTGGATTTGCAAGTGCCGCCGAAGCAAAATCTGCCCGAAATTGCCAAATCATTGAAGGCCGGAGGCAACAAAAAATTCCAAACCGTCGAATTGCCGAAACTCAATCATTTGTTTCAGTCCACCAAAACCGGGGCCTTTTCTGAATACTCCAAGATCGAAGAAACCATCTCGCCAACGGCCTTAACGCTTATAGCGGATTGGATTGCGAAACAAACGGGTGTGAAGAAAAAGAAGTAATTCGCTTGGTTTCGCTTTTTGGTTTCGCTTTTGGGACACAGCCATCCCAGAAGCGAACACTGAATTATTGCCTGCCTGTCGCATTCATCACAGAACTGTCACAAACCCTGTCTTCAGGCTCCTTTCGGGCGTGGCATAGCAATTGACTTTTATGCCAGTGCGTTGGCTGCCGGAAGATGGCGACGCACGACCAAAGGAGACACCGACCGAATGAATTCATTGTTACAAGATTTACGCTATGCGTTTCGGATGTTGGGCAAACGTCCATCATTAACTGCGATTGCGATTGTTACCCTCGCGCTGGGCATCGGCGCAAACACAGCGATTTTCAGCGTTATCAATGCTGCACTGTTTCGCGCGTTGCCGTATCCCAAAGAAGAACAATTGGTTCTGCTGCGGGAAAAGAAAATTGGCGAAGAGGAACGGCTCGGCAATGCCGCTTCATTCCTGAATTTTCAGGATTGGCAGGCGCAGGCGCAATCGTTTCAAAGCCTGGCAATTTTTCAAACCAGTGAAGTGACGATGACGGGCGAAGGCGAACCTGTGCGCGTGAATTTGGTGGTGGCTTCGTCAGACATTTTCAAGGTGCTCGGCATTCCACCGATGATGGGGCGCGCTTTCAAATCCGAAGAAGACCTTCCCGGCGCGGCAGAAGGATTGAACCCCGTGATTCTCAGCTACGATTGCTGGCAAAAACGATTTGAGGCGGATCGCAAAATCATCGGGCGTAAGGTCACTCTCGACAACGAAGCCTTCAATGTTGTTGGTGTAATGCCCGCGAACATCTTTCCTTTACAAACCGAACCCGTAGATTTTTGGATCACGGCAGCTTACGGCGGTGATGCGAAAAAACAAGGCACGATGAACGGTAGTCGTGGCTATCGCGCTTACATCGCGGTGCTGGGGCGACTAAAAGACAACGTGATGCTCGCCCAAGCACAAGCCGAAATGACGGCGCTGTCACGCGGCTTAGCCGAGAAGTTTCCCGTCAACAACAAAGCCTATGAAACTTCGGTCGTGCAAGTCCGCGAACTGCTCGTTGGCAAGGCGAAGCCGCTTTTGTTTTTGCTGTTGGGCATTGTCGGTGCGGTATTGCTGATTGCGTGTGCGAACGTGGCGAATTTGTTGCTGGCACGCGCGACGATGCGGCAACGTGAGATGGCGATTCGTGCAGTGCTCGGCGCAAGTCGTTGGCAAATCATGCGGCAATTGTTGAGCGAAAGCTTGCTGCTGGCATGGATCGGTGGCGGGTTGGGCTTGGTCTTTTCGTTGTGGGGCGTGGATTTGCTGGTCGCGGCGTTGCCTGCGGATGTGCCGCGCATCACAGGATTGACACCCGATTGGCGCGTGTTGCTGTTCACGTTTGCGGCAGCGATGTTGACGGGTGTGTTGTGCGGATTGGCTCCGGCGTTGAATTCATCGCGCCATGATTTGTCCGAAGCGATGAAAGACGGTGGACGCAGCGCGACTCCGGCTCGCGGACGTTTGCGCAATGTCTTGGTCGTGGGACAAGTCGCCGTCGCCCTGATTTTATTGGTCGGCGCGGGGCTGCTGCTGAAAAGTTTCTGGCTGCTGCAACGCGTTGATCCGGGCTTTGACTATCGCAATGTTTTGACTGCCAAAGTCGTGTTGTCGTCGGATCGCTACAAAGACGCTGCGCACGCACAAACGTTTTACAATTCGCTGCTGACAAACGTCAAAGCTTTGCCCGGCGTCGCGCAGGCGAGCATCGCCCAGTCCATTCCGCTGACCGGTAACGACAACGGCACAGGCTTTGACATCCTCAGTCGTCCGGCGGCGAAAGGGCAGGAGCGCGAAGCACGCCTGCGATTCATTGGCTTGAATTACTTCGCTACGATCAGCGTGCCGAAACTGAATGGTCGTGATTTTACGGAGCGCGATGACGCGGGCGCGCCGCCTGTGATGATGATTAACGAAGCCTTCGCGCGGCAATATTTCAAGGGCGAAAATCCCATTGGGCAAAAGCTGGCTCTCGGTTGGGGCGGCGATGCGCCGAAAGAAATCGTTGGTGTCGTTGGCAACGTGCGCCATCGCGGGTTGGACGATCAGCCACGTCCTGAAATGTATGTGCCGCAAGCGCAATTCAACACACTGGATATGACACTGCTCGTTAAGGCGAACACAAAGCCGGAAGCCTTGACGCAAATGATTACTGCCGAAGTGCGCAAGCTCGATCCAAGCTTGCCCATCACAGACATCAAGACGCTGGATCAATATCGTTCAGACACGGTCGCCATGCCGCGCTTCAGTTTGCTGGTGCTGTCGCTGTTTGCGGGCTTGGCGCTCGCGTTGACGGTCATTGGTTTGTACGGCGTGATTTCATACTCGGTCACGCAACGCACGAGCGAAATCGGAGTGCGCATGGCGTTGGGCGCGCAGCCTTTGGACATCCTGCGCATGATTTTGCAGCAAGGAATGGGCTTGGTCTTTATCGGCGTTGGCCTCGGTCTCGCGGGAGCCTGGGCGGTGACGCGCGTGATGAGCAGTTTGCTGTATGAAGTCAGCACGTCGGACCCGATGACATTTTTTTCTGTCGCTACGTTGTTAACACTCGTTGCGGTGCTGGCGTCCTTCCTACCAGCATACCGGGCAACCAAAGTTGATCCCGTCATCGCGCTGAGATACGAATAGTTTGGAATCCGGTACGGTACGAGGAGCGGTAGCGACTTGGTATTGCTCATCAGGTCGCTACCGCTCGCGGTACCGTACCAATAGCTGCGGAGGCACATTATGAAAATCCTTTTTCTCTTTATCCTTTTGAGTGCAATTCCGGCCCTGGCCGCGACGCAAGACAGCAACGAATTCCGCTGGCAAGGCCGCATCGCCGATGGCAAAACGCTGGAGATCAGAGGCGTGAATGGCGATGTACGCGCCGAAGAAGCGAGTGGAAGTGAAATCGAAGTGGTCGCCGTCAAGCGGGGACGCGGCAACGATCTGGATGCTGTCAAAGTTGAGATGGTCGAGCACGCCGACGGCATCACCTTCTGCACATCCTATCTGCAACGCGATGGTCAATGGGGCAAATGCAGCCCCGGCGGAGGTAGCCGGAACAACAATAACAAAAACAATGCCAACGTCAGCTACACCGTGCGCGTGCCAGCAGGCGTACATTTCAACGGTTACACCGTCAACGGCAGTGTGAATGCCAAAGAATTGGACGGCAATGTAGTCGCAACGACGGTGAATGGCGATGTGCGTGTTTCGACCACGGGCTATGCCGAAGCCCGCACCGTCAACGGCAGCATCAATGTAGACTGCGGGCGTGCAAATTGGGATGACACGCTAAACTTCAGCACCGTCAACGGCAGCATCGAAGTCGCATTGCCCGCGTACACAAACGCCGAATTCAGCGCCAGCCTGGTCAATGGTTCCATCACGACCAACCTTCCGATCTTGCTGAAGGGCAGAGTAGACAAACGCCAGATGAACGGCACGCTTGGTGGCGGCGAAAGCAGCAGCCGCAAACTCCGAATGAATACCGTCAATGGTTCCATCACCGTGAAAAGCGGGCGTAGTGCCTCCTAGATCAGTTTTCAGTTGAGTGACAGGGACGAACCACGGGGGACACTGGGCACACGGGGAAAGAAGCCTGTTTAGCTTTGTTCCCCCGTGATATCCGTGCTCCCCGTGGTCTTCTTCCTATCTATCCATTTGAAAGTCGCCTGAAGTTATTTTTAGACTGCAATAAGCTCCCATTTCTATGCAAACACTCATCCAGGATTTGAAATTTGCCTTGCGCATGATGCGCAAAGCGCCGGGCTTCACGATTGTTGCCGTACTCGCGTTGGGACTCGGCATCGGCGTCAACACCGCAATTTTGAGCACCGTGAATGGCTTCATTCTGCGCCCGCTGCCGGTTGAAAAGCCCACCGAACTCGTCACGGCGTTTTGGGGACGCAAGTCTGACCCGCAAGTCTGGAATGATCTCTCCTATCCCAACTACGTTGATTTGCGCAATCAAAACAAAAGCTTCTCCGGCCTTGCTGCCTGGAGCGCCATGAATTCGGCAAGCCTGAGCACAACCGACAGCCGCAACGCGGGCGACAGCGGGCGCGCGGAAATCATCTGGGGCGAAACGGTCAGCGGGAATTACTTCGAAGTGATGGGCGTCAAACCGATTTTTGGGCGCAGCTTTTTGCCCGAAGAAGATCGCACGCAAAACACACATCCGGTCGTCGTCATCAGTCACGCGCTGTGGCAACGCCGCTTCAATGCGGATGCGGCGATGGTAGGCAAAACGATTTACCTGAACGGCACGGCGTTCACGGTCATTGGCGTTGCGCCGGAATCGTTCACCGGCTCGAAATTTGTGTTGCGGCATGCGTTCTGGGTTCCGTTGATGATGCGCTCGAAATTTGGCGTGGGCGCAGATTGGGAAACGAACCGCGATTGGACGAACCTGAATTTATTCGGGCGACTGAAACCCGGCGTCACGATGGCGCAGGCCGAAGCGGATTTGAATTTGCTCGCGGACAGTTTGGCGAAGCAATACCCCGGCAACGCGGACACGAAAATCCAAGTGATGACTGAACTTGACGGGCGGTATCAGGATGTAACGAAGGTCTTCAAACTCAGCGGCTTGCTGGCATTATGCGTGTCAGGCTTAGTCTTGTTGGTGGCGTGCGCGAATGTGGCGAATCTGATGCTGGCACGCGCCGCCGCACGATCCAGAGAGATCGGCATTCGCATCGCCATTGGCGCAGGACGGGGGCGAATCGTGCGGCAATTGCTGACCGAAAGTATGTTGCTCGCGTTGCTCGGCGGTATCGTGGGTTGGGTGTTTGCGTATGGTGGATCAGGGTTGGTATCGGCGTCGGTTCCGCCGATCCCCTGGCCGGTGAATTTGGAGGTTGCGCCGGATGGCTATGTCCTGAAATGGATGCTGGGCTTGTCGTTGTTGACGGGCGTGATTTTTGGGTTGGCTCCGGCGTTGCTGTCGTCGCGGCCTGACCTGGTCGCGGTTATCAAAGGCGATGCGGCAGGGCAAGCGACACATCGTCGCCGCTGGAATCTGCGCGGCGTGTTGGTCGTTGCGCAAGTCACCATCTCCATCGTTGTATTGATTTGTGCCGGACTGTTCCTGCGCAGCCTGAATCGAGCCTTGCAAGTTGATCCCGGCTTCAGCGCCGAGAATCTGGTGACGATGATGCTTGATCCAAGTTTGCTGGGCTATGACAAAGAAGCGGGCAAACGGTTTTACCTGGAACTCACCCGCCGCATCGAAGCACAGCCCGGTGTCCGCGCGGTTTCGTTGACGACGTATTTACCCTTGTCGGACAGTGGCAATGGGCGTGGCCCCATCGTCAAAGAAGGCGAAGCCGATCCGCCGCCGAATCAGGGCATCGGTTCCTCTTGCACGTTTGTTGCGCCGAAGTATTTCGAGACGACGCGGACGCCGCTCGTGATGGGGCGCGATTTCACCGACCGTGACAACGCCGACGCACCGCCTGTTGTGATCGTCAATCAACAATTTGCGCGCAAGTTTTATGGCAGCGAACAAAATGCGATGGGCAAACGCTTTCGTTTCTGGAAAGGCACGCCGTTGATGGAAATTATCGGCATCACCAAAGACGGGTATTATCGCAATTTGTACGAAGATCGGCAGACATACATGTTCCTGCCCGAATATCAAAACTACCAATCGCAAATGACGTTGCTGGTCAGCACGAATTCTGCGGGCAATCTGAAAACCGTCGCCGAAAATGTGCGCCGCGAGATTGGGCAAATGGACGCACGCATTTCCGTTTTTGGAGTAGCGATGGCAGAAGAGAATATGTCGTTTGCGTATTGGGGGCCGCGTTTGGCAGCAGGCATGGCTTCGACGTTTGGCCTGTTGGCATTGTTGTTGGCGACGATGGGATTGTACAGCGTAATGACCTACGCGGTCGCACAACGCACGCGCGAGATTGGCATTCGGATGGCGCTCGGCGCGACAATTCGCGATGTGCTGCGCTTAATTGTCAGTCAGGGCATGCGAATGGTGCTGATCGGGATTATGTTGGGGCTGGTCGGAGCGTTTGCACTGACGCGCGTGCTGGCGAGTTTGTTGCTGGGCGTGGGCACGACTGACCCACTAACTTTTGTCGGAGTCGCAATTTTGTTGGTTGCGATTGCGTTGTTGGCTTGTTGGTTACCGGCGCGACGCGCCACGAAAGTTGATCCGATGGTCGCGCTGCGGCAAGAATAATGACACCGAACTTTTTGTGATGAGATTGCGTTAGAAAAGCATCCATTCAAAGTAAGGAGTGTCATGCAGGAAAAAGAAACAAACGCATTTGCAGAAAAGGTGGAAAACGCCTCGTTCCCGATTTCACAGAAACCGTGGCGACTGTGGCCGGGCATCGTCCTCGCCATCGTGTTGGCGCTGGTCGCGTATGTCATGCCGCGCATCGCGCCCGATCAGGACATCTTTGGATTTCCCCTCGGAATGATTTCCGCCATCGGAGGAGCCGTGTGCGGGCTGGCAATTGTCGTCTGGTGGGTGTTTTTCAGTCGCGCGCGCTGGATTGAACGCCTTGGCGCAATGCTCATGATGGCTGTCGCGCTGCTTGTCACCAAGCTGCTCGCCCACGCATCTATTGCCGGGGCTGGGCGGGGAATGTTGATTTTCTTTGCCGCCATCCCCGGTGTCAGTCTTGCCCTTATAGTTTGGGCTGTTGCGACGCGGCGACTTTCGCCCAGCGTTCGATGGGCGGCCTTGGCCGGACTGATTTTACTGGCCTGCGCGCCCTGGACGCTTTTACGAACCGAAGGCGTCAGCAATACAGTTTCGCAATATCGCTGGCGTTGGACGCCAACTGCCGAAGAGAGATTGCTGGCACAGGCCAACGACGAACTGAAACCGCTGCCAGCGGAGACGACAACGCCTGCTGCATCTCCGAGTGCCTCGCCTTCTACCTCGCCCACCGCCTCGCCTTCGCCGGGAGCTTCTGTTGCGGCCAGCCCTTCGCCTTCGGCTGCTGCAACGGCTGAGAAACCTGCCGAATGGCCCGGCTTTCGCGGGCAAAATCGTGACAGCGTGATTCGCGGGGTGCGGATCAAAACCGATTGGGCTGCCGCGCCGCCCGTGGAGATGTGGCGCAAGAAAATCGGCCCCGGCTGGTCATCCTTTGCTGTGCGCGGTGATTTGCTGTACACGCAGGAGCAACGCGGGGAAGAAGAATTAGTTGCGTGCTACAAACTGTCTTCGGGCGAGCCAGTGTGGCGACACAAAGACGCAGTTCGCTTCTGGGAATCGAATGCCGGAGCGGGGCCGCGTGCCACACCAACGCTGCACGGCAATCACGTCTATTCCTTTGGTGCAACGGGAATCTTGAATGCGCTCGACGCCACGAATGGCAAGGTTATTTGGACCCGCAATGTGGCTTCCGATACGAAACAAAAGGTTCCCGAATGGGGCTTCGCCAGTTCGCCGTTGATCGTCAATGATGCCGTCATCGTTGCTGCGGCGAGCACACTTGCTGCGTATGAACTCGCCACCGGAAAACCGCGCTGGCAAGGGCCGTCCTATAGTGGCGGTTACAGTTCGCCGCAACGCGTGACGATAGACGGCGTCGAGCAAATTGTGTTGCTGGGTGGCCCCGGCGCAATCAGCCTTGCCCCCGCCGACGGGAAACTTCTGTGGGAGCACAAATGGGAAGGCGCTTCGATCACCCAGCCCGCCGTGACTCCTGATGGTGACATCATCATCAATGCCCTCGCCACTTCGGGCGGTATCGGTACACGCCGCCTGGACGTCAAGCAAGCCGCAGGCAAATGGGCAGTCGAAGAAAAATGGACATCGAATGGATTGAAGCCGTACTTCAATGACTTCGTCGTTCACAAAGGTTTTGCCTACGGCTTTGACAACAACATCCTCGCCAGCATTGACCTCGCCGACGGCAAACGTAAATGGAAAGGCGGACGTTACGGCAACGGGCAAATGGTGTTGTTGCCCGAACAGGATTTGTTGCTCGTGCTGTCGGAAGAAGGTGACCTCGCGTTGGTCAGCGCAACGACCGATCAGTACAAAGAAATCGCCAAGTTCCACGTGCTGGAAGGCAAGACGTGGAATCATCCGGCGTTGGTCGGCGATGTGCTGTTGGTGCGCAATGGCGAAGAGATGGCGGCGTTCCGACTGACGCGCGAGAAGAGTTGAGCAAGGCAAAATGAGAATACGGAACAAACGAAAATAACGGAACAGACGGAAAAGATCAGGGTGATCGAATGAAGAATAAAGCCTTGTCCGTTGGAGCATACAACACGAGAAGTATTATCGCTCTTTCCGTTTGTTCTGTTATTTCCGTCTGTTCCGTTTTCTCTCAAACCGTTCTGCAAAAAATAACTATGTCTGAAACCAATTGCACATCGGCATCACTCACTGACAGGTCAAATTTTATCTTCGGGGAGAAAAAAACATGAAACTTGTACAACTCATCGCGTTCGTCGTTCTCTTGTCCGCCGTCAGTCTGGCGCAATCCAAAAACTTCAACCGCACCGTAGACTTTGCTGCGGGCGGCGATTTGCGCGTCAACACCGATGTCGGTACGGTGAAAATCACCTCGTGGGATCGCAACCAGGTCGAAGTCATCGCTCGCATTGAAGGCCGTGAAAACAATAATGTCAGCGCCGATTACATGCGGCGCGCGGTCGAAGCGACCGAGATTGAACTGATTGGCGGCGGCAGTCGGTTGACGGTCAAAGCCAATTACGACGACGTGCCGTATGACTCCAGTTGGGGCGGAAAAAATCGCGTCATCCCGCGTATCGAATGGGAAATCCGCGCGCCGCGTCGCGCCAACATTGATCTCGACACCGACCGTTCCGAAGCCGAAGTGCGTGGCTTTGAAGGTCGTCATTCGTTGAAAACAGACCGCACACCGTTGCGCGTCGAAGATATGAGCGGCGACATTCGCCTGAACATTGATCGCGGCAATCAAACGCGGCTCAACGGCATTCGCGGCAGCTTACAGATTGAAGCCGACCGCACCGATTTGACGTTTGAGCGGTTGCAATTGATGGGCGATTCCAAAGTGCAAATGGATCGCGGCAAACTCGAAATGCGGATGGCCGGTTCGCAAGGGCTGAACCTGAGTATGAACAAAGAGCGCCGCAATTCATTCCAGAGCGATTTCCCGATCACGACGAGCAGCTTCAGCGATGACAAGATCGAAGGCGCGATCAATGGTGGCGGCCCACGTCTGACGCTGCATACGGATCGCACGCAGGTTTATTTGAAGAACAACTGAGTTCAATGGTAGAGCAAGCTTTCCTGTTTGCTGCCGACTTGTTATGTTGTTCGTGCAAGTTATCAAGGCAAGCGTGCAAGCTTGCTCTACTGTTTCTCAGGAGGATTGTATGCACCGTAAATTCACCGTGATTTTCGCGCTCGTGTTGTTGCTGTCGGCAGTTGTTCGTGCCGACAACGTAGACGACTACATCAAAGCCGAAATGCAGAAACAACGCATTCCGGGGCTTTCGCTCGCTGTCGTCAAAGAAGGCAAGATCATCAAGGCACAAGGCTATGGGTTGGCAAACGTCGAACACGGCATTCCGGCCAAACCCGAAACCGTCTACAAAATCGCGTCGGTCAGCAAACAGTTTCTGGCGACGGGAATTATGTTGCTGGTGCAAGATGGCAAGTTGCGCGTGGACGACAAGGTCAGCCAATATCTCGATGGCACACCTGAGACTTGGAAACACATCACGATCCGACATTTCCTCACGCATACGTCAGGCGTTGTGCGCGAAGCGCCGGGCTTCAATGCCTTCAAAGTGCAAGACGATTTCGATGTCATCAAAACGTCGTTCGAGTCACCGCTGCGTTTTACGACCGGAGAGAAATACGAATACTGCAATGTCGGCTATTTCTCGCTCGCGGAAATTATTCGGCGCGTGTCGGGCAAAGGCTGGGATGAGTTTTTGCAGCAGCGCGTCTTTGCGCCAAGCGGGATGACCGCGACACTTCCGACCTCGTATAAAGTGGTCGTGCCGAATCGTGCCGATGGGTACGACTGGAACAAAGACACGATGCAAAACGCGCTGGAGTATTTGGCGATTCGTCCAAGCGGTGCGTTTCTTTCGACCGTGCTGGATTTGGCGAAGTGGGATGCGATGCTCTACACCGACAAGATTCTCACGGCTGCCACACGCGAACAGATGTGGTCGCCAATGCCTTTGAATAATGGCATGAAGCATCCGTATGGTTTTGGTTGGGAACTGAATTCGCTTGGTAGTCACAAACAGGTCAGTCACGGCGGTTCGCTGCCGGGCTTTCGTTCCAATTTCGCGCGGTTCGTAGATGACAAACTTTCGATCATCGTGCTGACCAACAGCGGCAATGCCAATCCACAAACCGTCGTGAAGGGCGTGGCGGCGTTGTACTTCCCCGATTTGGCAACGGCGGCAAAAGCGGCGGGAACAAGATAGCGGCTGCAAAATGGTCAATCCAGATGCAGATTGTTTCGCGTAAAATGAAGTTCAGAGTTCACGCTTCAGCGTGCTGCTCCGTGAGGAAACACGCTGAAGCGTGAACTCTGAACAACTTGATCCAACTTCAGAGGTAGCAAATGAAACGAGTGTCTATTTTCACCTGCGCGGTTGCAATGCTCGCCGCAAGTTGTTTCTTCACTTTCTCCACGACCAGCGCCAACGGTAAAAAGCCTGCACCCAAAACGGTCACGTTCACGAAAGACGTTGCGCCGATCTTTTTTAGGAATTGCGCGCAGTGCCATCAGAAAGACGACATCGCACCCTTCTCCGTTTTGAGTTACAAAGAGGTGCGGCCCTGGGCGAAATCCATCAAAGAACAAGTCATCAGACGCGAGATGCCGCCCTGGCACGCCGATCCACATTACGGCAAATTTGACAACGAAATGCGCCTCACACAAGCCGAGATTGATACCATCGTTGCTTGGGTAGACGGCGGTGCGGTCGAGGGCAATGCCAAAGATTTGCCGCCTGTTCCTGTCGGTTCGGACAAATGGGAGATCGGCAAGCCGGATGTCGTGCTGACGATGCCGCAGGAATTTGAATTGCCCGCGAAGGGCGCGGACGATTACATCTACTTCCGCATACCGACAAATTTTACCGAAGATATGTGGGTACAATCTTCGGAGTTTCGTCCAGGCAACAAGCGCGTTGTGCATCACGCCGTGATCTTCGTCGAAACGCCGATGATGTATCGGATGGCACAGGATCAAGCCAAAGCGAGCGGCGGCAATGTTCACAATCCGATTTCGCTGATTCAAGGCCAACGCGGTAGCAATATGTATTTGGACGGCACGGTCAATCGCACGAAACCGGAAGCGCCTGTTGTGGATGATGCGTGCGGCGCAAAACGAAATTCGGGCAGTGGTACAACAGCGTTGTTATCCACCTACGCGCCGGGTCGCAACGCGGACATTTACCCCATCGGCACGGCAAAGAAAATCCCCGCAGGCTCGAACCTGATCTTCCAAATGCACTACGCCAAAACGACAGGACAGTCCGAAAAAGATCGCACGAGCATCGGCCTCGTGTTTGCCAAGCAGCCCGTCGAAAAAATGATTGATACTTACCTCGTCGTCAACAATCTCTTCGCCGTTCCGCCCGGCGCAGAAAATCACAGCGCGAATGCTTGCATGACGACGCGGCGCGATGTCGAACTCGTGAATTACATGCCGCACATGCACGTGCGCGGCAAAGCGATGAAGTACGAAGTGATTTATCCCGACGGCAAACGCGAGACGTTGCTGAACGTAGATCGCTACAATTTCAATTGGCAAACGCTCTACAAATTGAAATCGCCCGTAGCCATTCCGAAAGGCTCGCAATTGGTGGTTACGGGCGTCTTCGACAACTCGACGAAGAACAAACTCAATCCTGATCCGACGAAGACGATTCGCTTCGGCGAACCGACGTATGACGAAATGCTCGTAGGCTTCTTCGATGTCGCGCGTCCGAAGCCAGCAGAGCGCGCGGTCACCAAACTCGACAACGCGACGTTGGATCAATATGTCGGCGAATATGCCGCAGGAATGGGGCCGAAGTTCACGATTTCGCGCGATGGCAACACGCTGTTTTTCAGCATGCCGGGACAACCTGCGTTGCCCGCCACGCCCGAAGGCGACGCGAAGTTTTACTTCAAAGATGTCGAAGGCTCTTCCGTTGTGTTCGTGAAAAATGAACAAGGCGAAGTGATTGAGTTACAGGCGGAATTGAATGCAATGAAGATCAAGGCCAAGCGCGTTGGCAAAACGGTCGAAAACAGCAGTAAATAAGCCTCTCACCGCAGAGGCGCAGAGATTGCGCAGAGGTTCGCAGAGAAGACAGGAGAAGGAGAAAAACTATTCTTACCTATTGTTCGTCACCTCTCAAATTCCCTGCGTTGCCTCTGTGCCTCTGCGGTGAAGGTAACTTAACTTCGTAGCGGCAGAATAGGATTCCAGCATGAAAAAAAGCAGTATCGTCACTTTAACCCTGATTTTATTGGGCGCGGCGTGTGTCATCGCCTTGCAAACCACGAGCGCCAACAACCCGAAGAAAGCCGCCAAAGCGGTTACCTTCAACAAAGACATCGCGCCGATTTTCAATGCGAAATGCGCCGAATGTCATCGCCCTGGTGAAACGGCTCCGTTCTCGACGCTGACGTACAAAGAAACACGTCCCTGGGCTAAGTCCATCAAGGAAAAAGTCGTCAGCCGCGAGATGCCACCTTGGCATGCCGACCCGCATTTCGGGCAATTCGCCAATGATCGGCGCTTGACGGATGCCGAAATCAAAACCATCGTCGCGTGGGTAGACGGTGGCGCGGTCGAAGGCAATCCGAAAGACTTGCCGCCCGCGCCGAAATTCGCCGCAGGTTGGAGCATTACCACGCCCGATGTCGTGCTGCAAATGGAGGAAGATTACGTCGTCGCCGCCAGCGGCCCGGACGAATATCAATACTTCGATGTGCCGACAAATTTCACCGAAGACAAATACATTCAAATGGCTGAAGCACGTCCTGGCAATCGCAAAGTCGTGCATCACATCATTGCTTTCGTTGTGCCGCCGGGACAGCCCACGCTGAACAAGATCAAAAAAGAAAATCGTGATAAGGCGCTGGAAATGTCACTGGCTAACACGCCGCTCTATCGTGATGGCGCACTCATTCGACTGAAGAAAGACGCGCCGGTCTATGACAACGGCGCAGACATTCCGGCGAATCTACGCGGCTTCAATGACGTAGACGATTTCCTGACGGCCTATGCGCCCGGTCACAATCCTGATGAATGGAAGCCCGGCACGGCGAAAAAAGTTCCGGCGGGCGCGACGATTCGGTTTCAAGTGCATTACTCCAAAGTCGCCGGTTCCGAACAAAAAGATCGTTCGATGGTCGGCTTGATTTTTGCCAAAGA
This sequence comes from Blastocatellia bacterium, assembly GCA_016789725.1. GTDB lineage: Bacteria > Acidobacteriota > Blastocatellia > RBC074 > RBC074 > JAFDVL01. Next base: position 26,389 of record JAEUQN010000048.1, read on the forward strand.
GAAGCCACAAAAAACACTCAACACCCGCGCCATTGCGAACAGCTTTTTTAAGATTCCAGCCAACGCTGCACACCACAAAGTCACTGCCGAATGGACCGCGTGGCGCGATACGACGGTCTACACGTTGATGCCACACATGCACTATCGCGGCGCGGCGATGGAATACAAGGTCACGTACCCGGATGGCAAATCCGAAGTGTTACTGAATGTTCCGAATTACAGCTTCGCGTGGCAGGCAGGTTACATTCTGAAAACGCCGAAGCTGTTGCCCAAGGGCAGTAAAATCACAGTCACGGGCTATTTTGACAACACCGCGAAAAACAAATTCAATCCTGATCCGAATCAAGTCGTGCGGTACGGCGAACCGACGTATGACGAGATGATGATGGGCTTCATGGATTATACGCATGAATGGCCTGCGGTGGTGAAGGTTGATCCCAAGGTCTTTGACGATTACGTCGGCAAATATGATCGCGGTGAAGGCCGTGTGATTGCCGTCGTGCGCGAAGGCGACAAACTCATCAGCATTGCTGCCGATGGCAAAACTCGGTTTGAATTGCAGCCGATTGGCAAAGATAAATTCCGCATGCTCGACAGCGAAAATGAAATCACGTTTATTCGTGATGCCAAAGGCGACGTGTCCGAACGTCTGATCGAATTTGACGGAGGCTCGGTTCGTAACAAAAAGCTCAAAGACGCGGCAACGAAATAGCGTTTGCCCGAACTCCAAATCGGTTCCAGCGCAGAGCAGGCAAGTTGAGGATTCAACGTGTCTGCCCTGCGCTGAACTTTTTGATAGCGACTGCAACGGGAGAACAATGTTGAGGATTTGTGGATTCTGCGTCACGAAAATCTAAAACCGTTGATGGCGAGCCGATACAAATTGCTTTGTCTGAAACAGCCTCGGCATAATCAAAAATGCAAAAGCCGATAACTGGCAAATGCCAGCGAAAGCGCGTGCCAGCGCCGGCCAAAGCTTTTTTACCAACGATTGTAGCGAGGAAAATACATGCCATTACCAGTTGAATCACCCACCATCGCCCCTGTTTATGCGGTTGTCGGCGCAACGGGCGGAATTGGTGCGGCGTTGAGTCGCCGTCTGGCGGCACGTGGCGCACGACTGTTTTTAGGCGCACGCCACGAGGCGAAGTTGAATGCGCTGGCGGCGGAGACTCAAGCATCTACGATGAGCCTCGATGCTACGCAACCGGAAGCCGTGGATGCGTTCATGGCGCAAGCGGTCGCCACATTTGGGCAGTTGGATGGCGTGGTGAATTGCGTGGGATCGGTGCTGCTCAAACCGGCACACATCACCACCAATGACGAATGGCAATTCGCATTGCGGCAAAATCTGGACTCCGCATTTTATGTGTTGCGGGCGGCGACCAGGGCAATGCAGGGGCGCGGTGGTTCCATCGTCTTGCTTTCTTCTGCCGCTGCGCGTACCGGCTTGGCAAATCACGAAGCGATTGCCGCTGCCAAAGCGGGCATCATCGGGTTGACCCTGTCGGCAGCCGCTTCGTATGCGGCGCGGGGCATTCGCGTCAATTGTGTTGCGCCGGGATTGGTGGCAACGCCGATGACCGCACGCATCACGGGCAATGAAGCCTCGGTGAAGGCTTCCGCCGCGATGCACGCGCTTGGACGAATCGGCGCGCCGGAAGACGTGGCTAGCGCGATTGATTGGCTGCTGGATTCAGCCAATAGTTGGGTGACCGGGCAGGTGATTGGTGTGGATGGTGGGCTGGCGACAGTTCGCCCCCGGTAGCAATGAAATCTGAGAGATTGTGAGGAGTTGATGAAACCATCTATTTCCTGTGCCATCGTCGGCGCAGGGATGACCGGATTAATGGCGGCGCGGGAGCTGCAATCGCACGGCATCAAAGTCATCGTGATTGACAAAGGACGCAGTGTTGGCGGGCGAATGGCGACGCGCTGGATTGAGATAGAAGGGAATGAAAAAGGTTTCTTCGATCATGGGGCGCAATTTTTTACGGTGCGTGATCCGTGGTTTCAATCCTTCGTAGACGAATGGATAAGCGCGGGACTCGTGCGCGAATGGGCGCGTGGCTTTGCACAAGGCGATGACCTCCCTCATCACGACGGGCATCCACGCTATTGTGGCACGGCGGGGATGAATGCGATTGCGCGACATCTGGCGACAGGGCTAGACGTGCGCGTCAACACGAAAGTCGAATCCCTCACGCGCCAGGCTGAACAATGGAGTCTTGCGCTGGAAAGCGGTGCCGCGATTCAGGCTGATGCGCTGCTGTTGACGCCACCGGTGCCGCAATCGCTGGCGCTCTTGAACGCGGGCGATTGTTCCTTACCCGATGGTGCCCGCCACGCGTTAGAGCGCATCACCTATGATTCATGTTTTGCCGTCATGGCGGTGCTGGATGCGCCTGCCCGCTTACCCGAACCGGGCGCTTTGCAATTGCAACAAGAACCGATTGCCTGGATCGCGGACAATCACCGCAAAGGGATTTCACCGGACGCCTTCACGGTTACGATTCACGCTGGCCCCGATTTCACGCGCGAACATTGGGAAGCCGACCACGAAACTGTCGCGCGCAAATTGCTGCACGCGGCGGGCGAGTGGGTGCGCGCGCCTGTCAAAAGCTGGCAAGTGCATCGCTGGCGCTATAGCCAGCCACGCCTGACGCATCCTGAACCCTGTTTATTTGTGAATGACGCGGCACCGCTCATCTTCGCGGGCGATGCGTTTGGAGCGCCGCGTGTAGAAGGGGCCGCGCTGTCGGGGTTGGCCGCCGCCGCCGCGTTATTGAAGCGAGTCTGATGACGGTATGAAGAAAGGTGATTTGCCAACCAAACTTTGCCCCGTGTGTCAGCGCCCGTTTGCGTGGCGGCGCAAGTGGCGCAAGGTATGGGACGAAGTGAAGTATTGCAGCGATGCTTGTCGCAAACGAAAACCGCATGAAGCTAAGAACTGATTTCACGGATCGCGCCGAATTGATTGCCTATTTGCGCGAAACCTTTCCGGCGTCAGCCGCATTATCCCCCGACGTGTCAGCCATGCGTGGCGGGCGCAACGCAGCAGAAGCGATGCTGCAACGAATCAACCCCGAACGCTACGCGGCCACGCGCAACCATCTGAACGGCGCGGTTACAATGCTTTCGGCGTATTTGCGACACGGAGTTTTGACTTTGGCCGAAGTGCGGCGAACCGCGTTGCAACGTGCTGGTGCGAAAGCGGAAAAGCTTGTGCAGGAACTGGCCTGGCGTGACTACTGGCAGCGGGTGTATGCGCGCATCGGTGATGGCGTATGGAAAGACCGCGAATCGTATAAAACCGGATGGCGGCCCGTTGATTATCAAAGCGAACTCCCGGCTGACATTGCTGACGGCGCGACAGGGCTGAATTGTATGGATCAGTTTGCTACCGAATTGCAACAAACTGGTTATTTGCACAATCATGCGCGGATGTGGCTGGCGGCGTATGTGATTCATTTTCGCCGCGTACAATGGCAGGTAGGCGCGGCCTGGTTTCTGGAACATCTGCTTGACGGCGATCCAGCCAGCAATAATCTTTCCTGGCAATGGGTCGGCAGCACCTTTGCCGTTAAGCCATATTACTTTAACCGCGATAACCTGGAACAATTCACCGATGGCAAATATTGCCGCGATTGTCAGCACTATCGCCAAGGCTGCCCGTTTGAAGCCACGTATGACGAATTGCAATCGCGGTTATTTCCCCGCGAGAATTGAAAGCAAAGGCGCGAATGATGAATGACGAACAATCCGTTTTGATTTGGGTTCACGAAGATTGCTTGCATCCGAACAGCCCTGCATTGCAAGCGCATTCACAGGCACCGCGTGTATTTGTCTTTGATGAATTCTCGCGCGTCAGCCTGAAACGAATTGTGTTTCAGTACGAGTGCCTCTTGGAAATTCCCAACATTGAGATTCGTCGGGGCGAGGTCGTTGCGCAATTAGTCGCCGCCGCTCGTGACCACGATTGCCAACGCATTGTGACGATGGCGAGTGTGACGCCGAGTTTTGCCAAAATCACTTCGGTCTTGCAGCGTGAATATTTGCTCTCACTCACGCTGCTCGCGTCGGAACCGTTCCTTGAACTCGTGGCGGGCGAGGCTGATGGTCTGGATTTGAAACGGTTCAGCCGCTTCTGGCAAGCCATCAAAGGACGTGCGCTTAGTTTGAACCAATCATTTGATTGGTGACGTTACGCCGCGATTATTTCGTAAATAATTCCTTGAAAAATGTGACAGCGCGCTCGTCGCCGCTTTGGCCTAACCAAAAGATCGCCTGTTTGCGCACGGGCAAACTGGGATGCGTTTGGGCGATGCGGATGAGCAACGGAATGGCTTCATCTTTCTGGCGTTGACTGATGGCAAAGACGGCTTGTTTTTGAACTTCGGTGTCGCCTTCATTTTTTTCAATCACATCGCCTAAAAACTTCAGACTTCGCTCTCCGGCGCGTTGACCGAGCCAGAACATCGCCTGCTTTTTCAACTCGCGTTCTGGATCATTGCTGGCTACGTGAATCAGAAAGTCAGCGGCGGCGTCCTGGTTATGATTGAGTGAAGCGGCGAAAAGAATTTGCCGCTTTAATTCGCGCGGCGTGACCTGCGAATACAAACTTTGCAGCGTTGGTAAAACGGCGCGGTCTTTGCTGAGGCCCAGGCCGAACGCCGCTTGTTTGCGTACCTCCAGCGACTCCTGTTCATTGCGCACAAAATCGGCCAGAAAAGCCTGTTCCGCTTCGTTGTGTCCGACCCAGAACAACGCGGTTTTGCGCACGCGTTCGGGTTGTGTTTTAGCGGTCAGTCCTTTCAAAATTGCGCCGACATTTTTATCATCGTGCATTGCAATCGCCATTGTCGCGCGCTCTTTCAATTTCTCTTCGGGGTGCATACTGACCTGATTTTGCAGCCAGTTCAGGCTTTCTTCGTTGTTCGCGCGACCGAGCCAAAACACGGGATAGCCGCTGTATTCGCGCTTGCGATCCAGATTGTAAATTTCAAGGCGCGTGATTGTCGCGGCGTCGTACAACAGGAACACGCCAAGGTTGCGCGTTTCGTGATTTGCACCAACGCTTACGCCATTCACCCAAATCGAATTGCCGTTCATCGTGCCATCCATATCGGTTGCGACATTGGGGCGCACATCGAAGGAATACGCGACCCAACAGCGAGAGCCACGCGTTCGGCCCTGTTGCGTTGCCGCATCCAGTTTGGCTTTGAAATTCGCACCTTCAATCGTGGTGAATGGGGTTGTCGGTGTTTGTGATTGAGCGACGTTGACGATTAAGGTTGTGATGGCGATAACCAATGGAATCAGGGTTTTCATGATTTCCTCCCTATTTGAACACACGATTCGTCACCAGAGAAAAACTCCGTGGTCATTCAAATCGTGATGGGAAATTATTGGAGATGTAATAAGGAGCGCACTTGGTTTTGGCGCGCTCCCAGGCAATGGCATTGAATTAAGGTTCAGCGTTCACGCCTCACTGTGTCGCTTGCACCGGAAACACGCTGAAGCGTGAACTCTAAACGCTGCCCCGCTTACTTGAGTAGTTCTTCTAAGAACTTCGCTGCTTCAGGATCACGGCTTTGTCCCAGATAGGTGACAGCTTTACGGCGCGTTGCCATTGAAGAATCTGTTTTCGCAACCTGGATCAGCTTTTGCACGGCTTCTTTTGAGCGTGATTGGCTGAAGGCAAAGAGCATTTGATTCTTCATCGTTTCATCGCTTTCGTTATCGTAGAGTTGCAGCAGCGCTTTGATGGCTTTGGCGGCGCGTTCGCTCGGGTTGCGCTCAGAGGAACGGGAACCATCAATGGTCATGGCGACTGATGGCGCAATGGCAAGGTTGTTTTGCCCGCTGGCGATGGATGGTGCGACCAGATAGCGCGCTCCGTGGCTTCCGATTTGCGACAGCGAGTAGATGATTTGTTTTCGCACCTTGGGGCTTTTATCCGATTGATACAGCTTGACCAGTTCGTCTACAAAGCTGTCATCCGCACGATCATCAAGCCATTGAATCGCTTGCAGGCGGGCCTCTTCGTTGTTGCTGGAGCGCGCCACGTCCAGGACTTTTTGCCGCGCTTTGGGATTGTTGCTGCGCGACAAGGCATAGATCGCGTGCTTCTTGATTTCAGGATCAGCATCGTTGTCGTAAATCGAAATCAAGCGGTCAATCGAAGCATCGTCTTTGCGTTCGCCCAGATAATAAATGGCATCGCGGCGAATCAGCGGAGACTTGGCAGTTAAGGCCAAACTGCCAATCGAATCTTTCGCTTTTTGATTCCGATGATTCGCCAAGGCGCGCAAGGCGGCTTTGGCTACATCGGGGTCTTCGGATTTGGTCGCTAAATCCAACAGCAAATCAAACACTTTGTCATCTTCGACGTTGCTGAGTGAATAAATGGCCGACCGTCGCAATCTGGAATCGGATTGATTCCGCGCCAAATCTAATAATAAATTGGTGGCGCTCGGTCCGCGATATTGGCCGAGCAATCGCACGGCAGACTCCCTCAAGCCTTTGCTGGCTTTGGAATCATTCTTGAGAATTTCCGCAATGTACGGCAAGGCCCGTTCAGGATTCGATTGCATCAGGCTTTGCAGCGCAATGACCTTGATTTCGTCCTGTTCGGTCAGCGCGTTGTTGACGGATGCCTGTCCCGTGATTGTTGCCCCGTATGCTCTGCCAACCCCTTGCTCGCTAATCACTGCTACCGGCGCAGGGGACGGGAACGCGGGGAATGTTTCAAACGATCCTACGCCCGTGATGCCCGTGGCTGGTGGTGGCGGCGCGAGAGTCTGGCTTGGTGCCACGGGAGAGGTCGAAGCCACCGGAGAAGTCGCGCGTGGTCGTGGTGCGGGTTGAGAGGCGCTAATCACTTGATCCACGTAAGCCACGTTGCCCAGCGCGGGCGCGATTTCCAACCGTAACGCTTTGGCATCCGACACCCAACTGGATTTCGGGTAGTTGTTCACAAGCTGCACGAGCAATTGATCCGCCTGAGAAAAATGCTGTTGTTTCTTTTGCGTGAACGCCAGCCAATAAATCGCGGCGTCGGCCTGATTATGTTTGGGATACTCGCGCAGAAAGTCCCGAAATTGCCTTTCGGCCTGCTCCCACTTTTCGTCTTCAATCAAATCACGTCCCACTCGAAAAGCTTTCGTGGCTTTGTCGGAGGCGCTGGTGCTTTGAACGAAGCGGTTGAGTTTGGTGAAATCCGATGAGGCAAATTGCGCAAGACCGGGCGTCAATAATGTGACCGTCAGGGAAGTGCCACAGATCAATGATGAGATGAGATGAGTACGTTTTGGCATAATGTTTTCCTCAATGATTTGAAACTATTCGACCAGCGCCGCTACTGTTACAGGCGTCGCATACAGTTGTAATTTCGCTACGATTTCTTTTTTCTGCATCCGTTCTTTGATGGGGATGACATCGTCTGTCGTCGGACGCGGCGGCAAATTGGCGATGTCGAGCAGCAATGGTTCCAGATTGCTCAGAACTTCTTCCATTTGCCAATCGCCCCGTGTTTCGGCTTCGCGGCGCAGAATGATGGTTTCGTACGCCAGGTGGCGTGCGCGTTTCTTTTCATACGCTAAATCGAAGGTCGCGTTCTTGTTTACCGGAGCATTGCGAAACGCGCGGAGCAGCATTTGTGTGCGCTCGAAATGTTTGGTCGCTGGGTTTGCCAATGAATCCGCCGCATCCATTGCCAGCATCGGATTCGGATCCGCCAGCAGATAGGGCTTTTTGTCCGGTAGGCGCGATGGCTCTTTGCGCTCCGGCTTGGCTTGTTTGTCCGCGCGCCGTTTTTTGGAATTGTATCTCGGCATTTCAGGATCAGTTTCCGTTGCCCGTTGTCCGGTGGGTTTGGTGGCCGCAACTTCATCGTCAGGTGTATCAAGCTGCTGTGGAGCGCGCGAATTGCCCAGAACCACGAATAACAACACCGCCAATCCGACGGCGACGGGAACCATCCAACCGAGTCGCCCAGTCAACCACGACCAGCGTTTGGGCCGGGCATCCTGCGCGAGTTTGACCCGCAGACTGGCTTCGTAGCCCGCCCAGTAATTGTCCTCCGGCATTATCGCTTCAGTGGCCTGATCGAACGAGTGCAGGGCGCTGCGCAGCGCGTGATAATGCTCGTAACAGAATTGGCAATCACCGATTTGAGCCAGGTAATTGGTTGGCGCGTCATCGAAGAGCCAATCCGTCATTTGCAATTGTGTTTTACGGCAATCATGCATAGTGGAATCCTTGCTTCATTGCGGGACAGATTTCAGTGGTACTTGAAATCTGTCCCCCTTAGTTAGTTCTCAGGAGGACCCAGTTCTTGGGAACTAACAATTTGCGCCATGACGCTCTGAAAAATCACAAAGCGGAACAACCGGAACTTCCTGCGCGGTGGTGGTCGTGATGCCCAGTTGTTCGCGTAACTTGGTGATCGTGCGGAACAGCGCCTTTTTGATCGTGCCGACCGACACGCCGCAGGACGAAGCGATTTCGTCATACGTCATGCCTTCTCGATGCTTGAGCAAAAAGATCAATCGTTCGCGCGGCGTCAATTCATCGAGGGCCTGAAGAACTTGTTCGACCAATAATTGTTCGTGCAGGCTGCGTTCGATGTGATGCGGCAACTCAATGTCTTCGAGCGCCACTCGGTCGCTCGAATTTTTCCCGATGCCCCAGAAATGCGTCCGCTGTTGATTGAGCAACGTATGAATCGCAATCTGGCGCAACCAGGTATAAAAACTGGCTTCGCCCCGGAACCCGCTCAAGGCGCGAAAGGCTTTCAGCCAAACTTCCTGCGACAAATCTTCGGCATCCATCGGATTGCGCGTGAACTGTAATGCCAACGCGTAAACGCGCCGCTGATACACACGGGTAAGTGTGCAAAATGCATCTCGATCTCCTTGTTGTGCGCGTTGTATCAGTTCGTGTTCGCTTGTCACTGATGAACCACCTTTGCGTTTGTCGTTAGGATAGACACGTCTTACGAAATTTGGTTGGCACAAGATGATAATTTTTTCCTTGTCGCCACGAATTCTGCGAATTAGCGCGAATAATTTGTGCTGACCCTTCATGATCTCTTTTTGCTACAATTCCTGCGTTTTGGAATGAGGGGCAGAATCCCGCCTTGCCTCGCAGATGTTATGAAACAGGATTGGAAACAACTGGCACTGAAACTTCTGACCGGAACCGCGCTGGGCCTGGTCCTGGGCGGAGCCGCCGGGATTTTGGTGGGGTTCACGTATTATCTGGTCAAAAAGTATCAATTGGACAACCACCATCCGAGCAACCTAACAATCCCACAATTTTTTCAAGAGCTACTGGGAACCTTCATCAACGTGCTGATGCTTTTTGTTATGCCCGCCGTTTGCCTGGTTTATGGTGCCTTGGGCGGTGCCGTGACGGGATTGTTCGCCACGCTGGTAAATCGAGGCAAACTTGTCAGCGCCTTGATTGGCGCAGGTGTGGGCACGCTGTTGTTTTTGGCCGAATGGTTCAAGCCTTCCGAGTTATTACCCTATGCCAGCGCCGCGATTCCTTTGGAAGCGTTGGTTGGCTGGTTCATCGCGTGGTTTTTCGCCCGAAAAGAATTACGGCCTCTTACCAACTGATTTATGAAACATCGAAATTTGTTAATCCTCGTCCTAGTAAGTGCGGCGACAAGCTTTGCCGTTGCACAACCGGTCAAAAAATTCCCCACGCCTGTCAAAGCCAAAGTCAAAGGCTTTGCCGAAGCCTATTGCGTGGCGCTGGATGCTCGTTCGCGCGTGTGCAAAGGCAATCCTTCGTCAGAAGAAGCTCTGGGCGGCGAGTTTGTATTGGAGCGTAGCGGCAAGGAAATCAATCGCTGGGAGGCGGAAATCGGTTCGACGACCAGCGCGCAAAATTTTGAAGTTCTGCAAAGTGATCTGGACGCCAACGGCACGCGCGAATTGATTGTGGTGGATTTCATGGGGTCGAGCATGGGAATGGGCGTGAATAGCCACCGGATTCATATCTTCGAGAATGATGAAAGCAAACCGCCGCTTGATTTATCGGTCGAAGAATATGGCGCATTTGGATCGTTTGTGCGTCAACCAGGATTTTCCGGGGTATTGATTCTGGCGACCGAATGGCTTTACAGCGACAAAATTGATCCGCAGCTTCCGTCAGGGTTGTACCTGATTGGCCGCTGGTTTCGCTATGCCAATGGAGCCTTGGAAGAAGTCAATAAGCCAATTCTGGCCCGCCGCTTTCTGAGTAGCTTTGCCCGCGAACGCGGACGCACGGTGTTGACACCCAGCATTCCATATAGCTGGTTTGCCAATGGCAAGGGCCGCGAATTAAAGGCCGACCCGGAAGCGATGGAAAAAGTCGCTGCCTCAAACGCCGGTACGATCATTGCTGTGCAGGAATACAAATTCAAGGTGGATGCGTCAGACCCGGAAAGCCGAATGCAAGCCGTTCCGCTGTATATCATCAAACTGGATTCCGGCGGCGAGGTCTCATATACGAGCCATCAGTTTGAAGAACCACAAGTCAGGCCAGAGCAGATCAAAAGCTTCAATAAATTCGGCTTGGGTGCAACCAAAGTGGTCTTGCCGATGGGCGCAGACATCGAATCGTTTTATCCCAATCTCGTTGGAGTCCGCGTCGAAATCGTCAGCCATCAACCTGGTGCCGAAGCGGAATCCACGACGATTCTTTGGTTACAAGGGCGAAAGTAAAGCGTGGATTTACTTTGAAACAGTGGAGCGCGCCGAGAGGTTCTATCTCTCCATCTCACCGCGCCACATTACCCTGTTACTCGTAGCGTAACGCTTTGATCGGGTCTACTTTGGCGGCCCGTTGCGCTGGAATAAAACTGGCCAGCAAAGCCACGAGAGCCAATAAAACCGGGATCGCAACAAACGTCACCACGTCCGTCGGACTTACACCATACAGCAAAACAGAGAGAAATCGAGTGAGTGCCAAAGCTGCGATCAATCCAATCGCCACGCCAATTACGACCAGTTGCAAGCCTTGCCCGATGACCATTTTCAAGACGTCCCGTTTCAAGGCTCCGAGCGCCATGCGAATGCCGATTTCGCGCGTGCGTTGTGACACGGCATAGCTCATCACGCCGTAAATTCCAATTGCTGCCAGAATCAGGGCCAGGATGCCGAAGCTGCCCAACACGGTGGCCGCGACGCGGGCCGGGAAGAGCGGCACATTCATATGTTCTTGCAGCGTTTTGACGCCAGAGATGGGCAGCGTTGCATCCAGCTTGCGAATTTCACCGCGAATAGCACCGATGATAGGTTGCGGATCGCCAACTGTGCGCGCCACCAGCGAAGTCCACGTCACGTAATCACGCGTCATTGGACGATAGAAGGCAATCTTTGGTTCTTCGCCCAGGCTTTCATATTTGCCGTCTGCCGCGACGCCGACGATTTCCCACAGTGGGTCTTTTGGCCCACTGAAATTAAAGCGTTTGCCAATGCCATTCTGTCCCGGCCAAAAGCGCCGCACAAAGGTTTCGTTGACAATTGCCACGCGCGATTCTTTTTCCTTGTCTTGTTCATTGAAATCGCGTCCCCGCAAGGCAATACCCATCGTGGCGAAATACTCCGGCATCACATAATTTGTGACGGCCAGCGGCATCTTGGCTGAACTGGTTTCCGGCTGCCCTTCAATGTAGATGGTGCTGTTGTTGAAATTGAGGCTGAGCGGGATCATTGAAGCCAGAGCGGCGGATTTGACACCAGATAACGAACGAACACGCTCTAAAACCTGTTGATGAAAGGCGCGTCCTCTGGCTTCGTCATAACCTTGCAGTCCGACGTCAAATGTCATGGCGACCGCGTTGTCAGGATTGAAGCCCGGTCGTAACAGTTGCGCTGCCTGCAAGCTCCGCACGATTAAGCCTGCGCAAATCAACAGCAACACCGACAAGGCCATTTGTGCGACGACTAGCGCATTGCGCAACCAGGCGCGGCGAAAACCGCTGGCTGACGTATCATCTTTCAGCGCGGGGACGAGGTTGGGCCGCGTGGATTGCAAGGCTGGCAAAAGGCCGAACAGCACACCCGTCACCAGCGACGCGCCCAGCGCGAACAACATCACGCGCCAATCAATGCGCAAATCAAACGTTAAGGCGACGTCGGTTGGTAACTGGATTTTGGCGACGAAATCGTTAATCCATAGCGCCAGCACCAAACCCAACATCCCTCCCAACATGGAGAGCAAAATACTTTCCGTGAGCAGTTGCCGAATCAATTGCCACCGATTCGCGCCCAATGCCAACCGGACGGCGATTTCTTTTTTGCGTTCGGATGCGCGGGCCAACAGCAGATTCGCCAAATTCACACACGCAATCAAAAGAACCAATCCCACCACCGCCATCAGCACCCACGAAAAGCCCGTCACGCCCGCGCGAATGCTGGGCAAAAATAATCCGACGGGCGTGAGCTTGGCCCCCCGTCCTTCGTTTTCATTGGGGTATTCTTTGGCGAGTTGTTGCATCACCGTTTGCAGTGCGGCTTCGGCCTGTTGGCGAGTGACCGTCGGTTTTAAGCGCCCGGTCACAAAGATGTTGTCGCAGTCGCGGCAATCCAGATAGCGATTACCGGGTTCAATGATTTCCGCCATCATAAATGGCACGAACAATTCCGGGGTATAGGCGACCTCAGTGCCGATGAAATCTTTGGGCATCACGCCCACAATCGTGAAATTGTTGCCATTGACCAGCACGGTTTTACCGATCACGCCGGGATCGGAGGCGAACCGTTTTTGCCACGTTCCAAAGCTCATCACTGCAACCGGATGCGATTTGCGGGTCTGATCTTCTTCCGGTAAAAAGGTGCGCCCCAGCATCGCTTTGGCTCCGAGGACGTCAAAGTAATTGCCTGAGACCAGATAGCTCCAAATGCGTTCGTTGTTGCCTTGATGGCTTAAACTCATCGGGGCAAACCGATAGGCCAACAGTCCGGCAAACACCTCATTGCGCTCGCGCAAGTCCTTATAATTTGGGTACGAAAAAATCGTGTCGCTGTTGCTGCTATAAACGCCATAGACGGAAACCATCTGTTCTGGTTGTGCGACCAGCGGTAAGGGGCGCATCAAGACCGTGTTGACGAGGCTGAAAATGGCGGTGTTGGCACCAATGCCGAGCGCGAGCGAGAGAATGGCAATCATGGTAAAGCCAGGACTTTTGCGCAGGCGGCGAATGCTGTAGCGAAAGTCTTGCAGTAGGGTTTGCATAAATTTCCTCAGAAACGGGTGCGCCTTTCATTCGCCGACAGTCCCACACCTGAGACGGCCTGCCAAAGGCGAGCGCACCGCTGAATAATTATGTGTACGAGGTAAGTGACCATTCTGCCGCTAAGGTTTCCTGCCGAATGAATGATCGGTTATTTTGCCGCTTCTTGTTTTTTGACTTGCACTCCGCCGATGCCAACCCGCAGATACAATTTGTGCGGTTCACTGCGATGGGTTTCGTTCATCATCTTTGCGCCGAGCACCTTGGGCCGATGGTATTGACCGCCGAAATCGGATTCGACCTCGCCGATTTTGCTGCGAGCGTCCAGATCAAAGCGGGCGGATTCGGGCATTTCCACTGTCAATTCGCCAATGCGCACGGTGGCTTCAATGTCGGCGAGCATGTTTTTGATCTGCACTTCGCCGATGCCATGTTTGACTTTGAGGTAGACAGCTTGCGGGACTTTGACTTTGTATTCGAGCGAAAAATTGGATTTCATAAATGGCATGTTTTTCGTCTCAATTACCAAGCCACCGGCGTTGTCATTCGAGAT
>JAEUQN010000490.1 GCA_016789725.1 Blastocatellia bacterium
TGAATTAAATCCAGAAATTGCAAGCCGCGATTCGTGTATTTCTTGGCGATGGACACGACGAGGCGGAGGTTCGCTTCGACGAGTTCGGTTTTGGCCTGATTGGCTTCGGCTTCGCCCGTGATGACGTTTTGCATCGCGCGCTTAATTTCTGCGCCGGAAACGTGATATTGCTCTTCGAGCTGGGTCAAATGCCGTTTTGCCGCTCGCAGTTTCTTTTCGAGTTCTTTAATGTCTTCGGGTTTGCGTTTGCGTTCCAGTGTCCGCGTCGTCTTATCAATCTCACGATCCGTTTCTTTGATCTGGCTTGCGGCTTCACGCATTGCTTTGACCAGACGATTTTCGATCTTTGGTGTGAGTTCGAGGATGCGGATGTGTTGTGACAGGTCCACGCGCATCCGCGCCAATTTGCGACGCATCTTGTGATATTTCGGCGAGCGCTTCGGCTCCTGCAAAAACTTGTCGTAATGCGTGAGCGTTTTCTTGAAACTCTTGCCGATTTCCATCAACTGCTCAAGCGTGTAGTTGTGGTATTCCTCGATTTTTTCTTCGGTGATGCCTTCCTGCTCGGTGAATTGCACCACTTCACGGATGACGAGTTCACCAACTTCGAGTTCTTTGCCCACTCTGATGAGTTCAGTGATTGCAATTGGC
>JAEUQN010000491.1 GCA_016789725.1 Blastocatellia bacterium
GCTGTTGCCACGACTACAGAAAAAAGCTTTGTCATTCGCATTCGAGATGGCGTGACGGAATGGGTAGACGTGAAGCGCGGCGCATCCATCAATCATCAAGGAACGGATTTGGTAGAAGTCTTCGGCGATCTTGCCGAGGGAGAACAAATCGCGCTGCGCGGTACGGATGAGTTGCGCGCCGGAACGCACGTCCAGACGAAAGCCACTCCGCCGCCGCAGGGGAAATAATGATACGCAGTATGTTTTTATCGGTTTTGTTATCGCTTGTTTGCATAGCTGTTCTTGGTGCGCCGCAAACCTCATTTAGTCTTAACGGCATCGTCGTAGATCAAAATGATGCTGTCATCAGCGGTGCGCTCGTCACGTTGCAAAGTGGTGGAAAGAGCGTGAAAACAGACGCGGCTGGAAGATTCCGTTTTGACAACATCAGTGCGGCTGCGGCTGAACTGCGCGTGGCAAAGGAGGGATTCAAGTCTGCGACCCTCACTTTCACTACGCGCCCGTTAGATCCCTTGCGCATTGTCCTGACCGTGGCCGACGTGCAGCAGGAAATCAATGTCAGCGAAAACACCACACAGGTTAGTACCGAAGCCACTAACAATCAGGATGTCGCCAGCCTGGATCGGCAGATGCTCGATACGCTCCCCAGCT
>JAEUQN010000492.1 GCA_016789725.1 Blastocatellia bacterium
AAAACGGCGGCTTGCTGACTGACAACCTGACGGGCAATGCAACGCTGTTGCAGCGTGTGCAAACCCAGGGCGGTTCGTTTCAGGCGACGTTCAACAACGACCGCGCCACGACCCAGAACCTGTTCAATGCGATCAACCCGCAATTCACCTCTTCGTTGAGCGTCGGCTACACGCAACCGCTGCTGCGCAACCGTGAAATTGATCCGTTTCGGCGGCAGATCAAAATCGCCAAAAAACGGCTGGACATTTCCGATGCGCAATTTCGTCAGCGTGCGGTCGAAATCATCGCGCAAGTGCAGCGCGCGTATTGGGATTTGGTTTTTGCCCGTCGTGACCGCGAAATCAAACGCGAATCGGTGGAACTGGCGCGCACGCAAATGGCTCACAACGAACGTTTGGTCGAAGCTGGTGCGCTGGCCAAAGCCGCCGTTGACGCCATTCAACGGGCGGAAAATTCGCTCAAAGCACTGTTGTTGTTGCCGAGCAGTTCTGACCTGTGGGATTCAGAGCTGACACCCGTGGAACAACCGCAACTCGACAGCAACGCATCGTTGCCGCTGGCGGATGCCGTTCGTCTGGCGCAGCAGAATCGCCCGGAACTGGAACAGTTCCGCTTGCGCGGCGAACTGAATCAAATTGACGTGGACTTTT
>JAEUQN010000493.1 GCA_016789725.1 Blastocatellia bacterium
GAACGCCCCAGGATCGAAGTTGCCGACGGACGCTGGTCGGCGGGCAAATTCAAAAACGGATTCGGGATGGCCAGGTTGCCGAGCGGCGCGCCATTGACGATGCGGCTGGCAATGGCGATGGCTTCGGGCGAAAGCTGATTGATGTCGGTTGCGCCACTCAACAGGCCGATGCCCGAAGCGCCCGCGTAAGCCGCTTCAACGGTGAGCCCGCCGGGCAGTTCGCGCTGCACATTCAAATTCCACTGCCCCAACTTCGGCTGGCGAATGTTGCGCAATCGCACTGGCACGGATTGCTGGCCGAAGGCCGTCAGCGGGCCTTGATAAGCATCCGTGAACGGCACGATTCCCGCCGGAAACGGATTGCTCAAGCTGCTGCCGGGAGTCGGGCTGATGCCATTGTTGAGCGAAGCGATGAACGGCGTTTCCGTCAGCCCGGCCATCGCCGCCGTCACCACGTTGAAGCCGCCGCCGCCCAGCGGCGCATAAAAAATCGCGCCGCCCGCGCGGACGACGGTTTTCTCATTCAGCTTGTACGCCAGGCCAATGCGCGGCCCGAAGTTGTTCAGGTCGTGATTGTAGTTTTCGCGCGTTTCAACGCCGTTGCGTCCAACCGGTTTGACCACGCCGTTCAGCGCAATCGTGCGCGTTC
>JAEUQN010000494.1 GCA_016789725.1 Blastocatellia bacterium
CTGAAGCTATCTGGTCAGGATGCCAAGTGGCGCGAGCTCGAGGCCATCCTGAACGAACCTATCATGGTGGATGCCGCAACCGGGCTGCGCCGCAAAATCCTGATCTTCACTGAACCGAAAGACACGCTTGAATACCTGCAGGCCAAGATTGCAGCCCGAACGGGCGATCCAGATTCTGTTGTCGTCATACACGGCGGCGTAGCGCGAGAAGCAAGGCGGGCCGCGATTGCGCGCTTCAACGCGGATCCACAGGTCCGCGTGATGATCGCGAACGATGCCGCTGGCGAAGGTGTTAACCTGCAGCGCGGCGCTCATCTCATGGTCAATTACGACCTGCCGTGGAATCCGAACCGGCTGGAACAAAGGTTTGGACGCATCCACCGTATCGGTCAGACCGAGGTGTGCCATCTCTGGAACCTCTGTGCGACCAACACGCGTGAGGGAGAGGTCTATCGGCGGCTGCTCGACAAGCTCGAGGAGGCTCGCGCGGCGCTTGGTGGCCGGGTCTACGACGTGCTCGGTGAGCTGTTCGAGGGCCATGCCCTTCGTGACCTGCTGGTCGATGCCATCCGATATGGCGACGCCCCGGAAACCAAGAGCCGCATCTTTCAAAAGGTCGATAACGCAGTTGATGTCGATGCCA
>JAEUQN010000495.1 GCA_016789725.1 Blastocatellia bacterium
AATGGCTTTTTCAATCGCCCGGCGAATGTTGCGCAGGTTGTCCGGCAGATGATTCGCGTTCAAAGTCGTCTGCACCGCCATCATCCCGCAGCCAATATCTACCCCGACAGCCGCCGGAATGATTGCGCCTTTGGTTGGGATGACGCTGCCGATGGTCGCGCCCAAGCCCCAGTGAACATCCGGCATCGCGGCTACCCACTTGTGGACAAAGGGCAACTGCGCGACGTTGGTCAACTGCTTCTTCGCGTCATCTTCCAGCTTGACGCCTTTCGTCCAAGCTTTGACGGGAACGCCGTTTTCGACTTCGATCAGGTTGTAACGAGTATTCGCCATATCAATTTTTTAACGCTCTAAACAGGGTCTTCTTTTTTCAGTCTTTCTACATCACATAATTTTGCAGCAAAGTCGGGGTTCAAAACTGCCTGTTTGAAAATATCGCGTAAAGCATTTTCTAAAAGCTTTGTCGCGGCGAGACGTTTAACATCATCTGGCTCAATCTCACCATTTGGGTTTGGAGAGAGAAAAATAGGGGCTGCTGCATGCTTTATGTCACAGCAAAGGTCGTAAATGTCTTTAGCATCAGCTTCGCTTACAAGGGTTGAGAATCTTGGTAACCGTTTTGTCACCTCTGCCCAATTTTTT
>JAEUQN010000496.1 GCA_016789725.1 Blastocatellia bacterium
TCAGCAATCGCGCGCTGACGTGAAAGGCTTTGCCGCCGCGTTCGCCGCGCACTACCGGATTGTCGCCTAACACAACTTCGTGCAAGACCGTCTGGTCGGAATATTCCGCGCCGAGCGCAATAGCTTCGCGCAACAGAAAATGATCCACGTCTGCGCGCAGCCAGTGCGTGTCTGCGACTTCGTTGTTGGGACTGGCCGCGACCAGCAGTTGATTGGATCGGTCAGCAGCCGTTCTGTATTGCGCGCCGACTTCGTGTTTGAAATACGTGAAGCCGCGTTTTAAGCCGCAAATCACTTCCGGGTAATGCCGCTGCCACGCGCCAAATGCCGTCAGCGGCAACAACCGTGGCAAATCGTAACGTTCAGCGGCGACGTAGATTCGCCAATGGCAAACCGTGGATGAGAGCCGCGTTCGATCAGCATCACAGACAGCCCCAACCGCCGCGCAATCATTGCCAGCAACGACGCGCTGAAGCCTGAACCTACGATGGCCAAATCAAAATCTTTTTTCATTTCTGATGACAGTGCCAACAGGTGGAAGCCTGTTCCGCAATAAATTGCGTTCGATTCATGTCCGCCAACCGCGCCGCGCGCTGCGGTGAACACACACAGTCATAAAACTTTTCCACGTCCCACAAATCT
>JAEUQN010000497.1 GCA_016789725.1 Blastocatellia bacterium
GCTAGGCCGCTCTTTGCGCTTGGTCAACACTGGCGCTCGCCTCTCAGTCGATTATGGTCGCATCCGGCAACCAAAGATGAAATAGAATATGAATTCAAAATTAAAATCTGGCGCTGACCAGAAAAGGAAAGCCATGCTGAAACCGATCATCGCCGCCGCGCTGCTCGCCGCCGCCCCCCCGACCGCTGCTGCCGCTGCCGAAAGCAACACCGCGCTCGCGCGCATCGATGCCGACCGCGCCGCGAACGAAGCCGCCGCGAAGGCCATCTGGGGCTTTGCCGAGGTCGGCTATCAGGAGGCGCGCTCCTCGGCGCTGCTGCAGAAGCGGCTGAAGGACGCCGGTTTCGACGTGAAGGCGGGTGTCGCGGGCGCCCCCACGGCGTTCACCGCCACCTGGTCGAACGGCACGGGGCCCGTCATCGGCATCATGGGCGAATACGACGCGCTGCCCGGCCTCAGCCAGACGGCGGACCCGGCAAAGACCATCCGCAGCGACGTGACCGCCGGGCACGGCTGCGGGCACCACCTGTTCGGCGTCGCCTCCGCCTCCGCCGCCATCGCGGTCAGGGACTGGATGAAGGCGAGCGGCACCAAGGGCACGATCCGCTTCTACGGCACGCCCGCCGAGGAGGGCGGC
>JAEUQN010000498.1:0-304 GCA_016789725.1 Blastocatellia bacterium
CGTTTGATTTGATTCAGGAGAAAACCAATGGTGGTGATCCGATGAAGATTTTCAAGTCGGCCATTGATAATGTGAAGCCGGTGGTTGAGGTGAAGTCTCGTCGGGTTGGTGGTGCTTCTTATCAGGTCCCTGTCGAGATACGCCCGTCTCGTCGTGTTTCGCTGGCTCTGCGATGGATTACCGAGTACTCCCGTTCGCGTGGCGGGAAGAGTATGCAGGATCGGCTTGCCGCTGAATTGTTGGATGCTTCCAATAATACCGGTGCGTCAGTGAAGAAGCGTGAAGATGTTCATCGGATGGCAGA
>JAEUQN010000498.1:314-630 GCA_016789725.1 Blastocatellia bacterium
GCCAATAAGGCTTTTGCTCATTATCGTTGGTAGTGTTGTGTCGTGCTGCTGATGAGCCGGGCTGCAATGCGTTCGAATAAGATTCGGCATTGCGGTGGAAGGTTTGCGGCTCGGATGGCAGCACGTTCGTTTTTTCTGGGGGAGTTGTGGCTAGGCAGACACCGTTAGAGCGAACAAGAAATATCGGCATCATGGCGCACATTGATGCTGGCAAAACTACGACCACAGAGCGGATTCTCTATTATACGGGAATGACGCATAAGATGGGCGAGGTTCATGAGGGCGCCGCCACCATGGATTGGATGGAGCAGGAGCG
>JAEUQN010000499.1 GCA_016789725.1 Blastocatellia bacterium
TCGGCCCACCCGAAATAACGATGGTCGGCAAATCTACACTGCACGCGCCCATCACAAGGGAAGGC
This sequence comes from Blastocatellia bacterium, assembly GCA_016789725.1. Lineage (GTDB taxonomy): Bacteria > Acidobacteriota > Blastocatellia > RBC074 > RBC074 > JAFDVL01. The sequence continues at coordinate 66 of JAEUQN010000499.1, forward strand.
GTTGTCTTGTCGCAACCGCACAAAAGCACCACTCCATCAATCGGATTCGCTCGAATAGACTCTTCCACGTCCATACTTGCCAAGTTGCGGTACAACATGGCTGTGGGTTTTATCAATGTCTCGCCCAAGGACATCACTGGAAACTCGACGGGGAAGCCTCCAGCCTCCAAGACACCTTTTTTAACGGCTTCCGCCAAATCTCTAAAGTGCGCATTGCACGGTGTGAGTTCCGACCACGTGTTGCAAATGCCGATGACGGGCTTTCCTTCAAAGAAATCTTTAGGAATGCCTTGGTTCTTCATCCATGCGCGATAGATGAAGCCATCTTTGCCTGTTTTGCCAAACCAATTTTGGCTGCGTAAGGTTGATTTTTCCATTTTTTGTTTTTATGGGTGAAGTTGGTGATTTTTTTTGAATGCTCAACTTTAGAATATACTTCTTCAGAGCTTTTTTATACTGAGGGGTACAAAATTTTATTTCTTGTCCGCACGCGTAGAGACTTTATCCACGATGAACCAGCCTTCGTTGGTTTTCATTAAATTGAAATAGTCCGTAAATAAGGC
>JAEUQN010000049.1 GCA_016789725.1 Blastocatellia bacterium
AGCATTTGGCTGCGGTCAGAGCACAGTTCTATCACATGCACAATGAGGCGTTGACTCGATATTACGCCGAGTTTGGAACCTATCCCCAAGAACTGTCGGATCTGCGGGATTTTGTGCCGGAAATGATTCCAGTTGCTGACTATTGGGGAACTCCGATTGGTTATTCTCCCACCTCGCTAATCGCCTCAAAGAATTCCACGCCTGGCTACAGTAACTATCAACTGGTTTCGGCTGGACCTGATGGGGTAATGGGAACGGCTGATGATATCCGAATGATTGACGGTGTGATTGTGAATGCGTCAACTGACGATGATTGGTTTTCGAGTATCTTGAAACTGAAAAGCACTGGCACTGATAGGTAATTTACTGTAGTTCCTACGATTGAAGTTCTTGCATACAAGAAGTAGCTAAGATGTAGGCTTCGACTCTAAAACGCCTATGGAAAAAAGATACATTGGACGTCTTGTAGACAAAATATTGCGTCGTCGTTCGGAAGATGAGTATCGCCGGTGGCTCTTGAAATACGGGCGTGTGGTGGAAGGTCGAGTCATTGATTCGGATGATGCGGACTTATCCCCGACGATCTACTATTGTTATAACATCTCAAATGTGCGGTACGAGTCATCCCAAACACTGACACCCGAACAAGGTCAACATCGCACCAAATATTTTCCAGGTGCAGCGATTAGCGTGCGATTTGATCCTCGCCATCCGGGGCGCGCAGTCATTGAGTAGGTATCAGGGGTCAACGGCGTTATCGGAAATGGAGCTTTTTGGAGAACGACCCTGTTGCTGCACCTAACACACGATACCTGCAATCCATTACCTATTTATGTTTCGGAAACTACTCATTGCCAATCGCGGCGAAATTGCTGTTCGCATCATTCGCGCCTGCCGCGATCTGGGAATCTCTCCTATTGCAGTTTATTCCACCGTTGATCGCAATGCGTTACACGTCCAGTTAGCCGACGAAGCCTATTTTATTGGTGAAGCACCTGCTGCACAAAGTTATCTGGTCGGCGAAAAAATTATCGCGGCGGCTCAGCAATCAGGCGCAGAAGCGATTCATCCAGGCTACGGCTTTTTGTCTGAACGCGCATGGTTTGCTCGTGCAGTCGAAGAGGCCGGGCTAATTTTTGTCGGCCCTTCACCAGACTCGATTGAATTAATGGGCAGCAAAACCAACGCCCGCGAAGCTGCGATTAAAGCTGGCGCGCCAGTTGTTCCCGGAACCGCAAACAAACTGGCAAATACTGCTGAGGCGTTGGTTACTGCAATTGATGTTGGCTATCCGGTGATGCTCAAAGCCTCCGCGGGTGGCGGGGGCAAAGGAATGCGGATTGTGCGTACTGCGGAAGAGATGCAATCCGCATTTGAAAACGCTAGTGCCGAAGCTCAAGCTTCATTTGGTGACCCCTCAGTTTACATTGAGAAATATATTGAACGCCCGCGTCACATTGAAATCCAAATTGTTGCCGACAAGTACGGAAATACGATTCATCTTGGTGAGCGCGAATGCTCTATCCAACGTCGTCATCAGAAGGTGATCGAAGAATGTCCGTCGCCTCTCAATGACCCTGTTCTCCGCGCCAACATGGGCGCGGCTGCCGTAAAAATTGCCAAAGCAGCGAGCTACTATAGCGTCGGCACGCTTGAGTTTCTGGTGGATGCGAACCGAAATTTTTATTTTCTGGAAATGAATACCCGTTTACAGGTCGAACATCCTGTGACTGAACTGGTAACAGGTATTGATCTCGTCCGCGAGCAAATTCGCATTGCGGCTGGGCATGAATTGGTAATCAGGCAAGAAGACGTCCAGTGGCAGGGCCATGCAGTTGAATGCCGAGTATATGCTGAAGACCCGGAGAAAAACTTCTTACCTTCACCAGGAAAGATAACAAAGCTTCGGACACCCTCTGGCCCCGGTGTCCGTGATGACAGTGGTGTTTATGAAGGTTGGGAAGTACCTTTATTTTATGACCCGATGATTTCCAAGTTGGCCACCTATGGCGCAACACGTGAGGAGGCTATTAATCGGATGCAACGGGCCTTGCGTGAGTATTATGTCGGAGGCATTCGCACTACGATCCCATTTTTTCAGGAAGTCTTGAACGATGCTGAATTCCGTAGCGGCGAAATTGATACAGGCTTTATCGCGCGATATTTTGAACGACGTCCGACTCCGCCTAAGGGGGACGCGACATCCGACTTAACTGACCTGGAAATTGTCGCTGCATTGGTTGCTGCCTACGATTTTTTGCAACAGCAACAATCCCCTCCGACCATTGCCACACAACCACCCAGCAAATGGAAAGCGGTTGGCAGAAATATCGCTTTTACCAATCGCTAATCTCTTCATGAAAATACAACTTCAACTCAATGATAAGTCTTTGTCCGCAGACCTCACAACTATTTCAGGGACTGTGAGTCTGACTGCCGAAATGGCTTGTTACAAAGCCCAGATTAGCGAACCTCAGCCCGGCTCGTTTACCGTGATTCTGGATAGCCGAGTGTATAGTTGCACGCTAGAAAAATTGCCGGGAGGCGGTACTGAAGTTAGCCTTAATGGAGTGCGTATTCCTGTCAAAATTCAAGACCCGAAGCGGCTGAGCCACAATATCGGGGGCAACAGCCAAGCTGGAGGGCTTGCTGTTTTGGCATCACCAATGCCCGGCAAGGTTGTGCGGGTACTGTGTGCTGAAGGTGATGAAGTTACAGAAGGGCAAGGCCTCCTGGTAGTAGAAGCAATGAAAATGCAAAACGAAGTGCAGTCGCCAAAAGTTGGAAAAGTCCGCGAGATCAAAGTCTCCGAAGGTCAAACGGTTAATGCCGGAGACGTATTGGCTATAGTTGAATAACTCGCACTTTGCTTGGCCTTTTAGCGATTTTCTATCGGCGTAAAATCACGGGTGTCGCTTCCTAAATAAATCTGGCGTGGGCGCGCAATTTTCTGATCGGAATCCAAGAGCATTTCTTCCCATTGCGCAATCCATCCTGCCGTGCGCGGAATCGCAAATAAAACTGGAAACATCTCGACTGGAAAGCCCATCGCCTTGTAGATGATGCCGGAATAAAAATCTACGTTGGGATAAAGCTTGCGTTTGACAAAATACTCATCATCAAGCGCGATGCGCTCCAATTCCAACGCGACTTCCAGAAGTTTATCTTTACCGGTGACTTCAAAAACTTCATCAGCCACCTGTTTGATAATCTTGGCGCGCGGGTCGTAGTTTTTGTATACGCGGTGACCAAATCCCATCAGCCGAAAATCCCCATTTTTTACACGGGAAATGTACTCAGGAACTCGTTCCACTGAGCCAATTTCATTGAGCATCCGCAGAACTGCTTCGTTTGCGCCTCCATGTAGAGGGCCGTATAGTGCCGCCGCTGCACCTGCCAACGCAGAGTATGGATCAACATGAGAGCTGCCAATGCTGCGCATAGAATTGGTGCTACAATTTTGCTCGTGATCGGCGTGCAAAATAAACAGGACATCTAATGCACGTTCCAGTACTGGATTAGGTTGGTATTTTAGCTCACTGGTCTTAAACATCATGTTGAGAAAATTACCAGAGAAGCTCAGATCATTATCAGGATAAGAGTAGGGAAGTCCGACACGGTGACGGTAGGCAAACGCTGCAATTGTCGCTACTTTGGCAATCAGCCGATAGATTTGTTTCCGGCGAGTGTCCGCGTCAAAGATGTTTTTTGCCTCAGGGTAAAACGTTGAAAGCGCACTGACAGTACTGATAAAAATACCCATCGGATGCGCATCGTAGTGAAATCCATCAAGCACTTTTTTGATATTTTCGTTGATGAATGTGTGATGCGTAATATTCCAAGCCCAGTCTTTTAATTGCGGTTCGGTAGGTAGTTCACCATGTAAAATCAGATATGCGACTTCGAGGTAATTGCTGCGTTCGGCAAGTTGTTCAATTGGGTATCCCCGGTAGCGCAGGATTCCTTTGTCGCCATCAATTAGGGTAATGCGACTCTTGCAAGACGCCGTATTTGTGAAGGCGGGGTCATACGTCATTAATCCAAAGTCATCGTCGTTGACTTTGATCTTGCGCAAGTCAATTGCCTTTATCGTTTCATTTTCTATCGGAATGTCGTACTGCTTGCCTGTCCTGTTATCTGTGATCGTCAGCGTATTAGTCACCATGCTTCACTCCTTTAGGATGATAAGATCGTTAGACTGGCATTACCTAGTCAGTTCGGCAATATAGAGGTTGCTGTCTAACGATTTTTGTAAGCTGCTTGTCAAACTGCGGTAGAAGTAGTCAATAAAATGCCAAAATTTGCAATTTTAATAGTGCTAAATGACTGGAATAGAATGCTTTTAACAAATTGTCGTCAATTTGAACATTTTTTACTTGCGATAAACAATGTTGAATGTATAATGACCTTGCTTTCGCGGTAGTAGTCAAATTGAAAGCAACACATAGTAAGAGTCGTCAAGGAATAACGGGGCGTTCCAGGCGACTCTTACTATTTTATTTGGCCTTATTTCTCACCAACAAATCCTCTAAGATCGTAAATACTGTTTTTCAATTGCAATTATTTTAGTGACTCGTTTTCCGTGTCTTGCTTCGCCTTCGTCAGTGTTGAGCCAGGCTTGAACAATTTTGCGCGTGTGTTCCTCCGCGAGCATTTTTGCTCCGAGGGTTAAGACATTCGCATAATTATGCTCGCGCGAATTTTGGGCAGTGGCTTCGTCGTAGCACATCGCGGCCCGAATTCCCGGCACTTTGTTTGCTGTGATGCAAGAGCCGATTCCTGCGCCATCAAGAATAATGCCAAGATCGCAAACGTGGTCAGCGACCGCGCGGGCAACCGCATGTGCGAAGTCGGGATAATCCACTGCGTCCGCCGAATGAGTACCGAAATCCCGCTGTTGATACCCCCATTCGTCAAGCCATCGTTTCAATTGCTCTTTCATTTCAAACCCACCGTGATCGGACCCCAGCGCGATGATGCGTTGCGCGGCGGAGCGTGTGTGGCGTTTGCGATAGCTGACGTTGATAATTCGTTCGCGGATGACGTCTTGCGCGGACGGTGTGAGGATCGCGTCTTCTCGAATGAGCAAATTGCCTCTTATCGGCAAGTCACGGACTTCCGTTTCGGTGATGACGTCTTTGAGCGATTCGTTAACGATGGTTTCATTCGGTGGGATTGGCGTAGGTTGTGCTTGTATTTTTATCACCTCATGCACCAATTGCTTGATTTGCTCGCGGTCAAGATTCATAACAAACTTACCAATCTACTACCGAACCATCATCTGCATCGTAGCTCTCCTGATTCTTCCAATCGTGTCCGATCAGGTCGCGCTCCTTCATGCCTTCTTCGTCAATTTCAATGCCTAAACCTGGCCCAGTCGGTAAATCTACAAAGCCTTCTCGCACCTTGAATGGGTTCTTGATGTAGCCTTCGCCGAGGCTGACTTGCTCTTGGCACAGGAAGTTTGGAATCGAAGCCGCGATTTGCAGGCCCGCCGCCAGCGAAATAGGGCCGAGCGGATTGTGGGGAGCTATCGAAGCGTAATATGCCTCAGCCATTCCTGCAATGTTGCGAACTTCGGTGATGCCTCCGGCGTGACACAAGTCGGGTTGTAAAATAATCGAAGCGCGTTTCTCAAGGATTTCGCGGAAGCCCCATTTCGTGAAGATGCGTTCGCCTGTCGCTAATGGAATATGCGTGGATTTCGCCAATTCTGCCATCCCGTCCACGTCCTGACAATTGATGACTTCTTCGTAGAAAAACGGTTGATATGGTTCGAGTGCCTTGATGAGCAGCTTCGCAGTGCCGGGTTGGATCGCGCCGTGAAAATCAATGCCGAGGTCGCCGTCTTTGCCAACAAGTTCTTTCAGCGCGGCGAATTTTTCGATGGCATTATCAATGTAAGCTCTATTTTCGACCAAACGTGGTGCGCGATCCTTCACCTTTGCCGGGCCGCATTTGAATGCGGTGAATCCTTCTGCTTTTCGTTTCTTGATGTCTTCTGGCGTGCGTGCGTGCGCGTACACTCGAATACGTTCGCGCGTCGGACCCCCAAGTAACTCATAAACTGGAACACCGAGCAGCTTGCCTTTGATGTCCCACAATGCCTGGTCAATGCCGGACAACGCACTCGTTAATATCGGGCCACCGCGATAAAACGCGTGCCGATAAATCGCTTGCCAGTGATGGACGACATTTCGGGGGTCTTTGCCGATCAGGTATGGTTCGATTTCCTTCACCGCCGTTGCACAAGTCAACGCACGCCCTTCCGTAATTGGCTCACCCCAACCGACGACGCCTGCGTTGGTATGCATTTTTAGAAACAGCCCGCGCGGTTTGACTAGAAAAGTTTCGAGTTTCGTGATTTTGACAATTTCTTTGGCTTTCGGGCGCAGGCCTTGCGTTTTGGTGCGCGGCGCAACAAGTTCTTCTGAATACGCGGTGGACTTCTTTTTCTTTTTGTTGGTCGCCGCCATTGCCACACCTCCAAAAGAGGCGGCTACTGCGTTTGTGAGTAGTGATCGGCGGGTGATGGTTTTCACGTTAGTCCTCCTTGAGTGGTACGTGATTATTGTTATTCATTGAAGAAATTCTTGATTCCTTGGATTGCCTGACGCGTTCGTTCTTCGTTTTCAATCAAGGCGAAGCGCACGTACTCATCACCTTCCTGCCCGAAACCAATGCCAGGTGAAACGGCAGTCTTGGCCTTCGCAATCAACTGCTTCGCAAACTCAAGTGATCCAAGATGGCGATATTTTTCAGGAATCTTCGCCCAAGCGAACATTGTACCGAGCGGCGGGGTGATTTCCCAGCCGACCGAATTCAAGCCTTTGCATAGCACGTCGCGGCGCTTTTGATAGATTGCGGTAATTTCCGGCACCACGTGATCCAAATCGCGCAGTGCGATGATCGAAGCGATTTGAATTGGCTGAAACATGCCGTAATCCAAATAACTTTTCAGGCGCGTCAAAGCGTAAATCACTTGCTGATTTCCGCAGACGAAGCCAACGCGCCAGCCGGCCATTGAATAACTTTTCGACATCGAAAACGTTTCGACGGCGACTTCTTTTGCCCCTTCAACTTCAAAAATGCTCGGCGCTTTGTAGCCGTCAAAGACCAAATCTGCATACGCCAGGTCATGAACAACGAGCCATCCACGATCTTTGGCTAAGGCGACCACCTTCTCAAAGAATTCTTTTGTTACGCACATCGTTGTTGGATTGTGCGGAAAACTCAGGACCAGGATTTTGGGTTGTTGTGAGGGCGCGTATTCAAGTTTGTAGAGTTGATCGAGAATTGAGTCTGCGCCTTCGAGTACATTGATTTTGACGAGTTCACAGCCAGCAATCGTCGCCGCAAACAAGTGGATTGGATAGCTTGGCGTCGGCACGATGACACGATCACCGGGTTCGACCAGCGCGAGGATCATGTGCGACAGACCTTCTTTTGAACCGATGGTTGCAATTGCTTCGGTTTCAGGATCAATCTCAGCGTTAAAGCGGCGTTTGTACCACTTCGAGATTTCGAGTCGCAAGTTTGGGATTCCTTTGGATTGCGAGTAACGATGATTTTTGGGATTGCGTGATGCTTCGATTAGTTTTTCAACGATTGGCTCCGGCGTTGGTAAATCGGGATTACCCATCCCAAAATCAATAATGTCTTCGCCTCGTCGTCGGGCCTCCATCTTCATCTGATTGGTGACTGCAAAAACATATGGAGGAAGTTTTTCAATCAATGGAAATCGGTAATTCATAGGTGTTCAGTTGTCGGTTGCCAGATGTCAGTTTATTGTATCAAGAAAAATTAAAGGACTAATCTGTCTGACGATGAAATTCATCCCTTAGACAGCAACCAATAACTGACAACCACATGGAAAATACGAACGAAACAGAATTCAATAACGCAAGGCTTGAAGTTCTCATTCCTGCCGATGTTTTGCAAGCCCGTATCCGCGAAATGGGGGCGGAAATTGCTAAAGAGTACGCTGGAAAGAACCCGCTGTTGATTTGCGTCCTGAAAGGGGCAATGGTCTTCATGGCCGATTTGATCCGCGCCATTGATTTGCCATTAACCATTGATTTTATTGCTGTCTCAAGCTACGGCGCAGGCACTCGTTCAACCGGGGAAGTGCGAATTGTAAAAGACCTGGATCACCCGTTGGAAGGCCACGATGTGATTTTTGTCGAAGACATTCTCGATACTGGCCTGACGTTGAGTTATTTACTGGATACCTTTCGCGCTCGTGGTGTGGCCTCGGTCAAACTTGCGGCGTTATTGAATAAACCCGAACGCCGCAAAGTCGAGGTCCATCTCGATTACAAAGGCTTCGATATTCCCGATAAGTTTGTTGTGGGATATGGGCTGGATTTTGATGAAAGGTACCGGAACCTGCCATATATCGGAGTTGTGAGACCTTAGACCGATTGACGATGGTGTGTCTAAATTAACCGACCACTCCGTTGTAAGCTGACCTGAAATTGTCTCCAAGAATTTTATCAACTAGAGAAGTGGCGTGTGCGGACGTGATTGTAAATCAGCTTCTTCTTAATTTGGTTTTTTCTCGCTGGTAGTTGCTTGCGGCTTAGCTTTTAGGTCCTTAGTTTTTGGGTCTTTAGTCGTTGATTTCACATCGAATGAGATGACCCCTAAAACCTGAATTGGGTTACCTTCAAATTTTGGCGGTGAAAACGTCCATTTTTTAGCTGCCTCCAGCGCTGGGCCAGTCGTGGCTGCCAGGCCATCCAGCATCCGGGCAAAGACCACTTTACCAGCGGTGTTAAGAAGCACTTCGACCTTGGCAATCCCGCCTTTTAGTTGTACGACTTCAGTTTTGGAAGGGCGCAATGCGCCTTGGCCTGGACCCATTGAAACCGCCCCGCCACTTGCCCCGACGCCTGTCGGAGCAGGTTCGCCATCACGCGATTTGGGTTTAGCCGGCGCAATTTTGATGATGGGTAGGACTGCTGTTGCGCGATTTAGGGGGCGACCACCCTCCACCAGGGTCATCATTGGATCCCTAATCTGATTTTGCTCTTCGTCTGTTATCCCAAATTCCCCGACAAGTATTGTTGGCGAGCCGAAATCCTCGGTCCCGGGCTTATGCAGTTTGATTACTTGACGCAGCGCTTCGAGTGACGAGTTGCGATGCTCCTTCGCCTTGGATTCCTCCGTCGCAATGACCGCCGCTTCGGCGTGGAGCAGGTTCTTCACATTGATGGCCTCTGAGTAATCAGGTTTCATGTCCAGGACTTTTTTTACAGTTTCCAACCCTGCCATAATATGTCCATTGGCCTCGACTAACTCTTTCTCTGAAAGCTCATAACTCGTTTGAGGCAGCTTGAGTACTCCGCGCTTGGCGATTAGTTCGTGGGCTTGTCGCCATCGAGTTAGTGCCACCATATATGTGGAGAACATTTTGACCGTGCTTTTTTGATTGGGAAGGTCGGCACGATGCTGAAATAACTCACCGGCTTGTGACAGGCTACCTAGCTGATAGGCTGTCAGCGAGGCATATCCCAATGCTTCATCATTGTTTGGCTCAAGCTTCAGAGCCGCGAGAAACTGCTTGGCTGCCAAATCGAATTTTCCCTTGCGATACTGCGCAATTCCTTGTGCAATGAGATCTTTGGCAGTCGCTGGGGACGCAGTTGGTTTGGGCGTTGGAGTTGGTTGGGAAGTAGGCTTGGCAGGTGGTTGCGATAGTGCAATTGACCAAGCCCCAAACATGACAACCGCAAGATGTAACAAACGGACAAGCGACGAAGGGCAAAAGTCGGATTTCATATTGTTCCCAAGTTTGTTGTGCAGCAACGGATAGCGTCGCGCGACGGTTTTAGAAGAAACTACGATCAAAGGGCGCGGGGAGTAGTTCGCAAATCTTAGCCACTTCAAGATCGCCTTGTAAGTTCGCCAGGATGACATCCGCGTTAGGGGGAAACAAATCTGAAATAACCTGGCGACAAGCACCACAGGGTCGAACAGGAGAACGGGTTTCCGCGATCACGGCGATCCGCTTGAAATGCCGAAATCCTTCAGAAATCGCCTTAAAAATTGCCACCCGTTCAGCACACATACTCAAGCCATAGCTGGAATTTTCTACATTACAACCTGTAAAAATGCGACCTTCCTCGGTTTCCAGGGCGGCTCCTACTTTAAAGTTAGAATATGGTGCGTGGGCCTGTTCTCGAACCTGTTGTGCAAACTCGACCAATTCTTCCTGTGTCACGATTCACCTGCGACTTTTGCCAACTCAATGTCAATTTGCGAGCGTATTTTACCCGTGATTAGGTCAATGCCAACTTCATTATAACCGCCTTCAGGAATAATTACATCCGCGTACCGTTTGGAGGGTTCGACAAACTGCTGGTGCATCGGGCGGACGGTTTCGAGATACTGACTAATGACAGATTCGACAGAACGCCCGCGTTCTGCCACATCACGTTTGAGGCGGCGAACAAAACGCAAATCGTCGGCAGTCTCAACAAAAATCTTGACGTCCATTGCTTCACGCAATCGCGCATCATTAAAGATGAGAATGCCCTCCACCATCACAATTGGTTTGGCTTCAATCTGTCGTGTTTCTGTCCGCCTCGTGTGGGTCGTGTAATCATAGATGGGCATCTGAATCGGCTCGCCAGCCTTCAGCGCACGGACGTGATTGACGAATAAATCATTGTCAAAGGCATCAGGATGATCAAAGTTTATGTGGTGGCGTAAACTCAAAGGCATGTCGCCCAAGTTGCGATAGTAGCTGTCCTGTGGCAAGTACACGACATGCTCTTGATTGACATTTTCCAAAATGCGCCGCGCCACTGTTGTTTTGCCTGATCCCGTGCCGCCACAAATGCCAATAATCATATCTGTGAAATAATCTTTTTCAGTAAGGCAATAAATTGTTCTGCTACCCTTGCCCCTGCTTCCATCACCTCAACATGATTGATGGGCTGATCCAACATACCGGCGGCAGCGTTGCTGATTAGCGAGATGCCCAGGACGTGCAGCCCCATCTGTTTGGCAACAATAGCTTCAGGAACAGTTGACATGCCAACTGCGTCCCCCCCCAAAACACGCATCATGCGGATTTCGGCGGGTGTTTCGTAGTTGGGGCCTTGCATCGCCAGGTATACACCTGACTCCAGTCGGATGCCTAACTCGCTTGCACACCTTTGTGCTATTCGTTGGTACTCACGAGAGTAGACCTCAGTCATGTCAGGGAACCGCGCGCCGAGGCGGTCATCGTGATTGCCTCGCAACGGGCTTTGGAACATGAAGTTGATATGATCTGAAATCAACATCAAGGCCCCCGGCTGGAAGTTCGGATTGATTCCACCCGCCGCGTTGGTCAGGATCAGATTTTTGACGCCAAGCAATCCGAACGTGCGAATGGGCAGAGTCACTTCCTCTAACGAATAACCTTCGTAATAGTGAAAACGCCCCTGCATCACGGCAATGGTCTTGTTTTCCAACTTGCCAATGACTAAGCGTCCTTCGTGTCCTTCGACCGTTGAACGGGCAAAATCTGGGATTTCTTCGTATGGGATGACGATGGCATTGGCTAATGTCTCAGCAAATGCTCCCAGCCCAGACCCCAGAACTATGGCAAGATCAATTGCCGTGGGGGCGTTTTCACGAATGTAACGCGCTGACATTTGAGCGCGGTCAAAAATGGAGTTGCTCATGGTTTGACAAATCCAATCGAGTTCTAGCCGGCATGAATCAAAATTTTCGTTTCACGCCCAAATTTGACATCAATTTTAGTGTCGCGCACATCATTGACCAGACCTATGCCGAAATTGGGATGTGAAATTTGATCGCCGATTTGAAATTTCTCGCGTGGTGAATAAGGCTTAGTTGGTCCCGTTGGAGAAAGCGAGGTGGCACTTGTTCGACCGGAACCCCCTGACGATGATCGAGTAGATGTTGACGTTGTTCGTTTGGGAGACGGGTTTTTATAGTTATGTGTTCCCTGGCAGGTACGGCATTGAACACGTTCGATCTGGCCTTGTGTGCTGACGGCGATGATCGCGTGTGTCCGAACATCTTTACATTTCCCACACCGCGCATCTACATCATCCCCCGGTCGTAACTTCTGCACGATTCCTAAGGCATTCATCATAAAAAAATAATTCCTTCAGTTTAGAAAATAGTCAAAGTGGGTTATTGAAAATACCGAAAGTTCAGGAGCGAACCAAGCGCGTAAGTTTACCCTAGCTCGCACGAAATGATAAGTAGCAAAACCGTGATGTATCGGAGATGGGAGGGAAATTTATTGTCGGATTACAGGGAGTTCCCGCGTGGCGGAGTCTATAATTTGTTGGCTATCGCCATCAAATACTTTGTACTCAATCATCAACGCTTCAGAGACCTCTTTGGGAATTTGGATGGAAAACTCATGTGCTGGAAGGTCTCCCTCACGTTTTTCTTTTCGAATATCTCGATAAACAATTTTCCCGGTATGATCGGTAACTGTTAATTCGGCACGGATACCGTTTGGAACATTGCCTTGATAAGAAGCGGTCAGCTTGGCTGTCTCGCCAGGTTTGTAGACTTGTTTATCTAATTTGAGACCGTTGATGGTGACAATATCTTCGGTCATCAACTGGGTAAGGTCGGTCTCACCTTTGGCAAGTGTTTCCCCGCGCGAGCCAGTCACAACGTAACTGATTTTCTGCACCTCTAAATCTTCGGAGAGCTTGAATTCGAGATTTGTTTTCCCAACAAAGTTTACTGGCTGGCTGTCATCAAGTCCCTTGGCCTTAATACTGAGGCGTGCATTGGAGATTTGGTTAGGGGAGGATAGTTCGAAGGCTAATAAATACGGGTCACTTTCTCCTGTGCCTCCCGCCAGACGGATTTTGACTTTTAGTGGGGTCACTTCCTCCGTCTTAATCAATACGGTGCTAACCGGTGTTGGCGGAGGAGCCACCAACGAGGGATCATTGACAGCCCTGACAGGGGCGATTTTATGTACCACGATGACGCCTGAGCTATCCGTAATCACAAGGGTGTATTGATCTCCAACCGCAGGCATGGAGTACAACAAGTGGATCGCAGTTTCGTTTGGCGAGATAACGAGCTTCACCTTTCCCGCCTCTGCTTGTTGATAGGCTGTGCCGAGGCTTACAGTCGCTGTTCCTTGAAAGCGTCGGGAAAGGTCATTATTGGATACTTTAAGGCGATACTCTCCGCTGACTTTGATCACGTCAGCAGCTAAAGACGGTGGCCCCAGTGGCATTTCCTCGACTTCCGCCGACTGTTTAGCGATAGCCTGCGCTTGCCCCTGCGCCAATTGAAACGGAGCCAGCAAAAGTAGACATAAAATGAGGATTGAATAGCGTTGCATTAGAGTAGAGCATCCTCGCTTCTACGCCATAGGCTACCACAGGCTTTCTTTCGTGCGAAGCAGAAAAGCAGGCAGCTACCACCAAGTCGCAACCACCTGCTTTGAAGATACTAAACTGATTCAGAAAGATTTATGGTTGCGGTTCTTCGCCATTGAGGATTTCGTTGACACGGCGGATTGGTCCACGCCGAGGCAATCCTTTGCCGATTTGCCGTGCAATTGTGCAGATATAAATCGAAGCGTCGTGCTCGCCTTCTTTCATATCCATCACGAAACGATTAAAGTGAATTTTAGCGCCGTGAACAGTGACATCCATTGCCGGAAAATCAATATGGACGACAGGGCATTCTGTTAATTTTTGGAATTGCCCGACGACATCCGTTTGCGTAATGCTTTGTGGCACCTGCGCTAATGGTTTGCCTGTAATCTGGGCAATCTTGGCGCGAGCATCCTCTGGTAACGTATAGGTGATTGTCCCCGCTAACGAATCATCACTATTGGCTGCGGTCAAAGTAAAGCTCGCCTTACCACGAACATCGAATGATTCACCATCGCTCACTTTGAGCTTGGTCACAACCATCTTCGCAGCAGTGGTATAAGGTTTGGCTTTCTTGTTCTGAGCCTGTGCCGAAATCCCAACAACAAAAAGGCAAAGACTGAGAAGGAAGACTTTGAGGGTAATGTTTTTCATATTGATAAACTCCTAGTGTGTGTTCGTTTCAAAATGGGGAACATCCTTGAATTTTGAGGTGATGTCCCAAGCTATTCGCTAGTTATTTCGCAAGACACCTTTCGAGGTTGTGAGGTCTTAGCGAGAGAAGCCGTGTTGCTTAATGAGGAAGCAACTGTTATTTGCATAGTTGCAAAGTGCTGATGAGAAAGTTTCTCGATCAGCGGTTACTGCAAACGCTCAACAAAAAATCAGGTTTCATTATTTTTTATGCGTCGCACATCATTCTTTCAAGTGGCACGAGTCGGGATTGATACCGGAGGCACGTTCACAGACTTCATTGCTATTTACAATCAACAAATTCGCTCTTTCAAGATTCCATCTACCCCGGATAACCCGGCACGGGCAATCTTGACAGGTCTCAAACGACTCCTGGCAGAACTGCCATCTGGCTTTGGCTTGGACATCGTACATGGGACAACTGTCGCAACCAACGCTTTGTTGGAACGAAAGGGCGCACGCCTTGCCTTGCTGACGACCGCAGGTTTTGAAGACGTTCTTGAAATTGGACGCCAGGCACGACCGGATTTGTATAATCTTGCGGTCGAAAGGCCCGCGCCACTGGTTCCCGCAGCATTTCGTCTGGGAGTAAAAGAGCGCATCAGTTCGGATGGGGCGATCCTGGTGTCGCTTGATGACAAAGAACTCCAGTTGCTCGTCAAAAAAGTAAGGCAGCTTAAAGTCGAATCCGTTGCGATCTCATTACTTTTTTCCTTCGCCAACCCTGCTCATGAACGCGCGCTTGCGGCAGCCTGTGCCTCTCTGAATCTGCCCCTTTCGGTTTCGCATCAACTGCTGCCTGAGTATCGAGAATACGAACGTGTTTCGACTGTCGTCAGCAATGCGTACTTAGCGCCAAAAGTCAGCCGATATTTGCAGGATTTACAATCTGGATTGCAAAGCCTGGTGGGCCAATCGGGACATCAATTGCGCATCATGCAATCCTCTGGAGGGTCAATTTCCGCACATACGGCAGCGCAGGAACCCGTGCGAACGATTCTTTCCGGCCCGGCGGGCGGAGTGGTTGCGGCCACTCGTGTTGCCGCTTTGGCAGGCTTCACCAATTTCATTACCTTCGATATGGGCGGAACCTCGACGGACGTCGCGTTGTGCCGTGGCTCGGCCTACACGACGAATGAAGCCAAAGTGACTGGTTTGCCCATTGCTGTCCCCGTTTTAGATATTCACACCGTTGGTGCTGGAGGCGGCTCAATCGCTACCGTAGATGTTGGCGGAGCGTTGCGCGTCGGCCCGGAATCCGCTGGCGCAAATCCTGGTCCCGCCTGTTATGGAATCGGAACACAGGCTACCGTCACAGATGCAAATGTTGTGTTGGGGCGATTTGGCGGGGGCGGTCTGTTGAGTGGTGCCATGAGTCTGGATCAAGGGCGTGCCGAACGGGCGATAGATGAGTTGGCAAAACAAATGTCGGCAGCCTCCCGAAAAAAAGTTACTCGCACGGATGCTGCCCTGGGCGTGGTTCGTGTTGCCAATGCGAATATGGAGCGGGCGCTTCGGTTGGTTTCTATTGAGAGGGGGCAAGACCCCCGTGATTTTACGCTCGTCAGTTTTGGCGGGGCAGGCGGTCTACACGCCGTTGCTTTGGCTGAATCCTTGCGGATTCCTCGCGTTTTAATTCCTGCCTATCCGGGCGCATTTTCTGCTCTTGGGGTGTTGTTGGCAGATGTCATTAAAGATTACTCAAAGACAGTAATGCTAACGATTGCCGCTCAAGATGAAACGCGCGCAATGAATCATTTGTTGGTGAAGCAGCTTGCGCAAATGCAAAAAGTTGCTCAGAAGGAATTACGTGGTGAGGGCATTCAGCCACCTGAGATGCAATTCCAAAAATCGCTGTCAATTCGGTATCAGGGGCAATCCTTTGAACTCGAAGTACAATTTGCCGGAAATCTCACTCAGGCGATTTCGCTGTTTCATCAAACCCATCTCGAACGCTATGGGCATTCAAACGTTTCGGCTCCGCTTGAAATCGTCAGCGCGCGTTTGCGGGGTATTGGCCTCACTCAAAAACCAGAATTGAAAGCAAGTCGTAAACAAAATCGCGCCTCTAAACCGAGTTCTGAAGCCATCGTGCGATTGGCACGCAAAGCGCAGCGTGTTGCTGTTTATACGCGTGAATCATTACCTGTCGGCTGCACTTTTTCTGCTCCGGCATTAATCGTCGAATACGGCTCCACAACGTTGTTGCCTCCCGGCTGGATCGCGCGAGTAGATGCTTGGAAGAACTTACTTTTGAGTATCGCCTAGCTGGACGAGTCGAGAGCTTTTGACCTTTGGTTCAGCTCGCGTATAAACTATCCAATCACGATCCCAAATAAACAACCTCCAAAAACTGGAAAGCTAAGGAATTAACGATGAAAGCTATCAACGTCTTACCCCGAATCTTATGGAGCTTGCTCTTGGTGACGATGGCGACTTTGGCGCAAGAGCAGAAGCCGCCTTCACAAGGCGAAATTGAAGCGGCGCAGAAAGTCCAAAATGCCAAAGACCTGCCTGCCAAAATGAAACAGGCCGAAGAGTTCATGAAAAAGAATTCTAAAAGCTCGCTTCGTCCCAAAGTAGCAGAGTATTTATCAATCGAGATTGGCAACGTGATGGATGCCAAACAACGACTTAGTTACATTGAATCTTACTCGAAGCTGTTTTCTTCCGAAGTGGAACAAGGTTTTCTGGCGACATCATTGGTGGATGCCTACGCGCAGACAGATAAGCTGGACGAGGCCTTTAAACTGGCCCCTAAAGCCTTTGAAAAGTCGCCTGACAATGTGCTGTTAATGACGCAATTGGCGCTCAAAGGATCGAATGCGGTCCGACAAGGCAATGCCCAATATAGTGAGCCAAGCAAGCAATATGCACTCAAAGCGATTGAGATGATCGAAACCGATAAAAAGCCCGCAAACATTAATGACCAATATTGGGGCGAGATTAAATCAAAATGGTTGCCGGAATTGCATCAGGCTTTGGGCTTTATTGCCTTTTCTGCAGGCGATGGCGCAGAAGCGAAGGTGCGTTTTCAAAAAGTCGTTCAGTTGAATCCGCAAAATCCCAACGGCTATTTGATGATGGCGAGCTTTGCCGATGGCGACTACCAACGAGCGGCGATGGAGTACAACACAGCATCCGGTGCCGCCAAGGACGGGGCGCTCAAAAAAGCATACGAACATTTGGATTCGGTGATTGATTATTACGCGCGGGTGGTGGCGCTAACAGAACCAAAGCCGGAATACAAACAAATTCACGATCAGGTTTTACCTGCCTTGCAGGATACCTACAAAGTTCGCAAAGGCTCACTCGATGGCCTGCAACAGTTAATCGAGAAATATAAGAAGCAGTAGAAAACGAGCAAGAGGCGCGGCAGCACGGATGCCTGCATTGAGTTCTTCCGTGCCTCTTGTTTTTATTTGCGTGGTTCAATGACGGGTGCTGGCGTCACCCATTCAACGATTGCGGTGTCCGTTAATTTTTCTTCTTTCACTCGCAGATTCTCTGCCAGATTGCGCCCCGAAAAACACTCCGAGATATTTTGGGACTGGAACTGCTTTCCGGTGTTGTGGATCAGCAGCGGAGTCAACGGCGCAATGGCGACGGCTGTGGTGAAATCGCCCGCCCGTCGAAGGCCAGGGATTGCCAGCCGTTTCAAAAACTCATCATCGTTGTTGTTGTTGAATTGCGTTGCATCAATCACCATCTGGTCAATGCCTGTCGCAAATCCCCGCGCCAGCAAGGTATACAATCCGCCTTCTTTCAGCCCAATCACATTTAATCGCGCCGCGCCTTTGATTTTGTTCAGATAGGCGATGGCTGTCAGCACGTCTTGCACACGTTGTGCATCGTTGAGCCGGTTATAGGTCGAAATAAAGTTGTACCTGGTTTTTTCACTGCTCCCATTTTGGCCGGGAAAGGCAGTCAGAAAAGCAACGGAATGCCCCGCTTTGACCAATTGGTCAATCAGCTCTTTGCTACCGGAAACAAATTCGCTATCGGGCGAAACGATCAATACATATGATTCAAGTGGCTTGGTTTTGGGGCGCTTCGGACGCTCGGGTTTCCACATCTGCAAGCCTACCAAATCTCCTTTGCCTCGACGTGAAATCAAGGTGATGCCAGGAGGATTTTTGACCGTGCTAGCCAACTCTTCCGGTTTGGGGAACTCTGCCATTAACGCGTGTTTGAGTGCTGAACCATAAGTTAACTTAAACTGCTCGACGGTTTCTGCATTTCGTGGCAGAGCATTCGCATACTGTTTTTGCCGGGCTGCAATCAACGCCTCGGTCAATTGTGATTCATTCAGTTCATTGGCCGGGCGAGGCGTACCATAAAACACGAGCAATTCTGTGAGCGTCGGAACACTGCTGGCTTTTTCCTGGATGGGCGTTGTTTCCGCGCGGCCCTGCAACCAGTGTGCAAACCAGCCATAGACGGCCTCGCGGCTCTCTTTATGATAATTGTGAGGCGCATCAAATTGTGCGTATTTTACTTTGTCTTCTGCCTCAAACAGCCGATAGATGCTTTGAATGGCGGGGAACTCAACGGTTGGCGTTTGCCTCGTCCAATCGCCTGTGGCGGCAATCATCATCATTGGGCGCGGGGCCATACACGCGCCAATTTCCATATTATTGGTGTCAATGCGCAGCAGCGGCGTATTTTCGCACAGACAACCACCCTGCATTGTGGACGAGATCATGTTGACCGGAGCCGAAACCTTCAGACGATCATCCACCGCATACAGCAAAAAGGTTTGCGTGCCACCACCCGATTCGCCCGTCACGCCGAGCCGATTTGCGTCCACTTCCGGCAGCGAGGCAATAAAATCAACGGCGCGAATGGAGTTCCACAATTGCAATCCCAGCAAGTTGATGCCCCAGAGCGATTCGCGCACGAGGCCGGTTTTATGGCTGGCGTAATTGTGTGAAATGGCTGTGCTGTCGTTGTAGCCGACCATATCCCACGTAAAAGCGACATATCCCTGCCGTGCGAAATTGGCGGCTCGCCCCTGCCCGGAATTCAATGGCTGGTTTTCCAAACGCCCGTACGCCCAGTGTCCGTGGGGACATAAAACCGCAGGCAGCTTACCGCTCACCTTTTTGGGCTTGTACAAATTGCCCGTGACGTAATGACCGGGGAAACTTTCAA
Source organism: Blastocatellia bacterium (assembly GCA_016789725.1). Classification (GTDB taxonomy): domain Bacteria; phylum Acidobacteriota; class Blastocatellia; order RBC074; family RBC074; genus JAFDVL01. The sequence continues at coordinate 19,227 of JAEUQN010000049.1, forward strand.
AATATACTTTTTCAACTGTGTAATCGCCTTTGTCTACCAGCCCGAAAACTTTGGCGTTGAGCGGTGTCTTTTCCGGCATTGGTAACAAACCTGATGCGAAAAGAATTTGCCCGCGCAGATATTCCGTGCGCGCCTTCCACTCTTCTTTGGATTTATACGGCGTGAATTCGTAGACGTGATCAAGGTGTTTGACCTCGCTCGCGCGCCGATCAGCAGTCGGAATATCTTGTGCCACAACGAAAGATGAAAGGAGCAATGTTAAAGGCGTCAGAGCAGTAGCTAATATCTTTTTCATATCCGAGTAATTAACAGGGCAGTTGCGATATAACCAACAGCTTCCAAAACGCCCGCACCAACGTTTTTGTCTTCGGCGATCTCGTGATCCAATCTACCGTTATACAAGCTGAAACCTCCACCTAACATCAGCATCTGCACGACGATTTGGCGCACGGGATAAAACAACAGCGTGAGCAATAAAAACAGGCCAAAGCTGATGAATCCCTCTTTGTAGCCTGTGAAGGTGCCTGCGACCGAATACCCCACCATCATTCCAATAGCTACCAGTAGTCCGGCAAACCCCAGTGCCGCCGCAACGTTTCCCTGACTAATCAAAGCCGCGTCATCATACGCCGTCAGCAAGCGGAAGAGATGCGTCAGCACGATCATCGCGGCCAAACCTGCCAACCAAAAGACGACCGTTGGAACCAATGCGCCGCCATCACCGGTTAGAATGCCACTGGTTAACCCGCTCACCGCCAGATACGCGCCTGCGGCTGTGATGCCTGCTGCGACATTGCCTTGTCCGATCTGTTCTTTTAGGTTTGTGCCTGTCAGCGTGCAATACCCGGTAAAGATCAACCCGGAAACTGTCAGCACTACAATGCCTACGAAACCATAGGCTGCAACGTTTGCCAGATCATTCCAGAAGGAATGTGTAGGGCCGCCAAAAACTGGAATGATGACTTGAATAACACCCAGCAGAAATCCCGCCAGGGCAATAGCGGCGGCCTTATTATCGTGATGGATCAAGGCTTCAGTCATTGAAACCCCGAGGACGAGTTGATATACACCTCGTGCAATCACGAGCAAAATTATCGCTGCTAATGCGACAAATCCGATGGTCGTTGCATCCATAAAATCTCCTCAGAAAATGAAGAAGCAGCGAACGGCCTCTTCTGGTTTTTATTCTTTCCGAGCCTGAGCAATCGAATTATCTGTCATCCATCACCATTTTTTGAAGATGAAAAAGACTGCGCCAATAATCATCAAAAAGCCCACCAGGTGATTCCATTTGATTTCTTCTTTCAAATAAAACGCCGAAAAGATACAGAAAATTACTAAGGTGATGACTTCTTGAATGATTTTGAGTTGTGACGCGGTGAATTGTCCGTAACCCGCTCGATTGGCTGGAACTTGCAGGCAATATTCCGGCAAGGCGATCAGCCAACTGACAAGAATAACTTTCCACAGTGAAAAGCTTTTATATTTCAAATGCCCATACCAGGCAACCGTCATGAATACATTTGCGAGAATCAAGAGAATAATTGTTTGCATCTGACTTTGTATTTTATAGAGTTGGTGATTGATGTATGAGGAGGAAGCGATCCGTACTTCCTGAAAAATCTATGCGGAGAGAAGGATCGAGAAACTATGCGTGAGTGGCGAAATCTGTCAAAATCTCACTTGCCGCGTTGAATCCTGGCGCGCCCATTACGCCGCCCCCAGGGTGCGTGCCGGAGCCGCATAAATACAGGTTACGAACCGGTGTCCGAGGCGACAATCGGCGTTGGAATAATTGATCTATACTCATCGCACCGTGAAAAATATTGCCACCAATCAGCCCATATTCCTGTTCAATATCGAGCGGTGAAATGACTTTGCGATCCAGCACGATGTCGTAAATGTTAGGCACATATTCCGCCAACGTTGCCAGACAGCGATCCGCAAAGTCATTCTTCTTTGTCTCATCCCACACGCCATCGCTCAAACAATAAGGCGCATATTGAGCAAAAACACTCATCAAATGTTTGCCCGCCGGAGCCAGCGAATCGTCATACGCCGTCGGGATGCCAAGTTCCAGCATGGGATGCGTCGAACATCGGCCCTGCGCGGCTTCCTCCCAGGCGCGATCCAAATATTCAATCGAATGCAAAATGTGCATCGTTGAGCGGTGCGGTAGGCCGAGGCCTTCCGTTGGATACGCCTTGAAATTCGGCAGCCCATCCAACAACAAATTGATCTTGACCGAGGTCCCTTCGGTTTGCCACCTTTCCATTTGACCCCGAAAGTCTGAGGGGAGTGATGGTGCTTCCATCAGTTCTAAAAATGTCCGTTTAGGGTGAGCGTTAGAAACAATGATTGACCCGTAGATTTCTTCGCCACTGACCAATGCCACGCCATAGGCTTGATCCTCTTTGGTGAGGATTCGTTCGACTTTTGCCTCGGTGCGAATTGTTGCGCCGTGAGCCTGCGCGGCTTGCGCAATCGCGTTGGAAACTGCCCCCATCCCACCACGCAAAAAGCCCCACAATCCTCGTTGTCCCGCCGCCATTCCCATCAAGTGGTGGAGCATGTTGTAGGCGGTTCCCGGCGTCGAAGGCCCGCCGTTGTAGCCGATGATGCCGTCTGTCGCTAAGGTCGCTTTGACTTCGCCGGACTCGAACCACTCATCCAGCACGTCGTGAGTGCTTCGTTGTGAGAACGCCAGCAATTCGTCGGATGGATCAGGCGAAGTTTGCAGCAAGGTCGCTTCAAGTTGCGCACAAAGACGTTCGATGTAATCACAGTAAGCGGGATATTGTTCTGCATCACGACTTGAGAATCGCGCAATTTCCGCCTGCGTTTTCGCTAGGTCCTGCCAAAAGAACAGATGTTGACCGTCGGGAAATGCCGTGAAAAATGGCGGGTCCTTCGGGTAAATGCGATAGCCGTATTGTGCGAGTTGAAGTTCGTCTACAATCCGAGGTTGAAGCAGTGAACAGAGATAGGACAGGGTCGAAACTTTACAGTTGGGAAACAGCTCTTCCGTGACGGCTGCCCCGCCGATCAAGGCCCGGCGTTCGAGCACACAGACCTTGCGGCCAGCGCGGGCCAGATAGGCTGCCGTAATCAGCCCATTGTGACCTGCCCCAATAATGATGACATCGTAAGTTTGTGACATAGCGATTATGACAAAAGTAATTATGACAAAAGTAATTCCAGGTCTTCGCGGCTCAGCGTCCGAATCACGCTATTGTTGGCGCTGATGATCGTGTCAGCCAGATCGCGTTTCGTATCTTGCAACTGCAATACTTTTTCTTCGACGGTGCCGCGCGTGATCAACCGATAAGCGAAGACCTGTTTCGTTTGCCCAAAGCGGTGCGTGCGGTCAATGGCTTGCGCTTCCACCGCCGGATTCCACCACGGATCAAGCAGGAACACGTAATCGGCTGCCGTGAGGTTTAGCCCCACGCCGCCCGCTTTCAGGCTGATCAAAAACAATTGGCAGTTGGCGTCGGTTTGGAATCGCTCGACACGTTCCTGACGGTTGCGCGTTTTGCCGTCGAGATATTCGTAGGGGATATTTTCTCTGTCAAGTTGTTCTCGTACGATGGCGAGCAGAGAAGTGAATTGTGAAAAGACGAGGGTTTTATGGCCTTCCTGCGTAAGTTCTTCGAGTTGTGAAAACAATACCTCCAATTTCGCGCTGGAGCTTTTGGTTTTCTTGGGATCAAGCAAACCGGGATGACAGGCAGCCTGGCGCAATCGCAGCAACGCTTCCAGGATGTGCATCTTTGATTTGTTGATGCCCTGAGTATCAATGCGCCCCAGCAGCGAATGGCGATAATGCTCTTTCATGTCGTTGTAGAACTTGGCTTGTTCGGGTTCCATCTCGCAATAAATCGTTTGCTCCAACTTGGCTGGCAGGTCTTTGGCGACTTGCCCTTTGGTGCGGCGCAGAATGAACGGGCGCAAAGCTTGTGACAGGATTTTCTTGGTGGCTTCTTCAGGATTACGCGCCGCATTGCCGCTCAAACCAAATACCGAAGCTGCGCCGAGCAACCCCGGATTTAGAAAATCAAACAAGCTCCACAATTCTCCCAGGTGGTTTTCGATGGGAGTGCCGCTGAGCGCGAGTTTATGATCGGCTTGCAGCAAACGCGCCGCCTTGGCGGATTCAGTGTTCGCGTTTTTGATGGCTTGTGCTTCATCCAATACGACGTAATCAAATCGTTTGTCTTTGAATAGAATTGCATCGTTGCGCAACGTGCCATACGTCGTGAGGATGACATCGTAATCATCGAAATGTTCAATCGTTTCTTTTTCGCGCTCGCCGCCCGTGTGATTCAGCACAGTGAGTTGCGGCGTAAATTTCGCAGCTTCCGCTTGCCAATTAAAGACCAACGATTTTGGCACGACAATCAAAGTCGGCGCAGGTCGTGGCTGACCTTTTTGGCCGGCTCGCAGGGCGCGTCGGGTTTCCAGCATCGCCAAGGTCATCGGCGTTTTTCCCAGTCCCATATCGTCCGCCAGGCAGCCGCCGAAACCAAATTTTTGGAGAAACTCGAACCACCCCAGCGCCTCTTTTTGATAGCCACGCAACTCGCCGACAAAGCCTGGTGGTGGTTCTTGGGCCGTAATGCCTCCAAAGCTTTTCAGCTCCTCGCGCACCTTTGCAAAAGTAGGATCGAATTCCACTTCCGGTTGCGCGGCGAGCATCGCATCCAGTAGGCCCGCCTGCGCCCGCGAGAAACGCAAGTGGTCATCGTTGGCCTCGCCTGTTGCTGCAATCAGTCCATATTTTTTGAGCCATTCCTCAGGCAACAATCCGAAAGTTCCATCGCCCAGTTCGATGGTGGTTTGACCACGTTTCAGCGCCGCTAATAATTCCGGCAGGTTGACCGTTTCGCCTTCAAAATCAACGGTTCCGTGCAATTCAAACCAATCAATGCCGGACGAAACGCTGAAGTTGAAATTGCCTGGACGCCGATATAATTTGCCTTCAGCTTCGACGTGCCAGCCATTGCTCAGCAGCGTCTGAATGGCTTTCGGCACGCGGCTGGATTTCAACATCAAATACGGTGTGGAGTTGTAATAATCGCGTTGTTCCTTAAAACCGATGCTGAGCAAATATTCCAGCGCGAGATGTTCGGAATGAAAATCACGGCGCATCAATTGGCGTTGGTCCGGTTTGTAAATGGCAGTGCGCGTATCGTTACGCTCCAAAATGGTTACGCCATAATCAAAATGCAGTTCTCCTCTTACGCGGTCAGCGAATATTTTCTGTTCGTGAGGTTTCAGCAACAGGCGCGGATTGGGCGGAACGCTGATTTCTTCGACGCTAAGTTCCGGGGGCAAGGCCAGCTTCGGCGTGTTTGGTAGCTGCAACAACATTTCCAGAAACTCGCCACCCTGGGCAAGCGGCACACGAAAACCATTCGTCTGTCGCAACGAATTCAGCCATTTGCCCGCTTCAAAATTGCTGAGGCGTGAAACACGCCCCTGCGTGAATAACAGGCCGTCGGTCGTCAGCAATAAAATATCTTTGATATTGAAGCGCACGCCATCTTCGTCGCGGCGAATCGTCCCACTTACCTCATACACTTCTGGCATTTCTGGCTGCGGTTTGATTTCTAACCAGAAGGTAAACGGTGCGCCTTCATCCCAGATTAAGGGCCGGTAATTATCTCGCCCTCGATGCAGCCGCAGCAGGCAACGGCCCGTTTGACAGGCTAATGGGAGCAGTTGCGCGGCCAGTTGGGTACTGATTTGATAGCGATTGTTGCCTGTTCCGTAATGATAGCTGTAGCCGTAATATTCGCGTCCGCCCACCAGCAACGTAAGAATTTGCTGATCGGCGATATCAGGCAGGTTTCCGATTTGATTGGCTCGAAACCCGATGGCTTTCAGCTTGCTCCAGTCGCCTGATTTCAGGCGTTCACGATAATTCGTTTCGATGATGATCCCTTCGTTGCCCGTCATTGCTGGCAAATCTACGATGTACAGCAATTCGCGTCCCGACGGCCATCGGAAAGGTGAGATCGGAGAAGGTGCTTGATACGCTTTGGAAATACCGCTCAATGTTTGCCGCCAGGCGGTTGGCGACGGCGTGCCAGGCTGGATTTGCGAGGCACTTTTCAGCCCCCACCGCAATTTCTGGGCATCAATAATCCGTTGCCGTGCGGCTTCGGAAAGCTGGCGCTTGGTTTTATAGCTCACCGGTATGTATTCTTCCCCATCGTCTTCATCCTCGTAATCTTCATTCTCGTCTTCATCCTCGTCACTCTCAAAATCATCGAATTCATCAAAATTGTTGCCAATAAAACTACGCTTCATTTCATTTCCCTAAACCCTTGCCTGCACAGCAGAATCAATGCTGCAAAATATACTTCCCGGCCTTCGCGCGGCGCTTCGCCTTATTCAAGATCCGGCAACGCCCAGCTAAATAACATGCCACCGATTGAACACGCGACGAACTGTCGCCCGTTCACCGCATAGCTGATTGGAGAGGCATGTGGATCACCGCCGGTCTGCGTTCGCCAGAGCAATTTGCCCGTCTTGGAATTCAAGCCTAACACATACCCGTCAACGGTGGTTGCAAACGTCACTCCACCAGCGGTTGCTAATAAACCATTCCCCAGCCCACCGGCATTCAATTTGAAATCCCATATTTTCTTGCCGGTTGCTGCATCAATCGCCATCACGCCGCCCCAATCTTTTTCGCCGGGCGGAAAGAATCTACCGCCCCAGTATGATTTGGCGACTTCAAACTTTTGGGCTTCTTTGATGTAAATATTGCCTTGCTCTTTGTAGGTCATCAGGAAGTACTTCGTTTCAGGATCAAAGGATGGCGATTGCCAGTTCGTCGCGCCCGCCAGATTGGGATACACCAGCGTTCCTTCGGCAGACGGCTCTTTGCCTGACATGATCGGACGCCCTTTGGCATCCAGTCCTTTCGCCCAATTTTGTCGCGCGAAAGGTGCCCCGAACAAAAACTCACCGGTCGTTCGATCCAGCACGTAATAGAACGCGTTGCGATTGGCGTGCAGCATCAGCTTTCGCATTTTGCCTTGCCACATCATATCCACGAGCATCGGCGTTTCGTTGGCATCCCAATCAAACATATCGTGCGGCGTAAATTGAAAATGCCATTTGCGCTGGCCGGTGTTGGGGTTAAGCGCGACGACAGAACACGAAAACAGGTTGTCCCCCTGTCGCACATCACCGTTCAAATCCGGCCCCGGATTGCCGACTGACCAATAAAGCGTATCGAGTTCGGGATCATACGTACCTGTTGTCCACGTCGTGCCAGCGCCTTGTTTCCAGCTATCGCCCGCCCACGTATCATGGCCGAATTCGCCCGGTCCCGGAATCGTCCAGAAGCGCCACAACCGTTTGCCTGTTGCTGGATCATAGGCATCAATAAATCCGCGCACGCCGTATTCGCCGCCCCCAATCCCCGTGATGATTTTATCTTTGAGCGCAAGCGGAGCCATGTAGGAAAAATGCCCTTCAGAGGCTTTCGCCATTTCGACTTTCCAAAGCTCTCGTCCGGTTTTCGCATCCAGCGCGACGACGTAAGCATCCGCTGTAGTCAGAAACAATCGCCCACCTAGCATCGCAAAGCCGCGATTGGGTTGGCCCGGTGCATATAGTTTGGGGTCGGCGGGATTGTACTTGTAGCTCCACAAAACCTTGCCGGTTGCCGCATCCAGCGCATACGCAAAATTCGACGCGGCGGTCGTGTACATAATGCCGTCCACCACCAGCGGCGAAGCTTGCAAGCCGCCATTGCCTTGCGGTTGGAAGGTCCACGCGGTTTGCAGTTGCGAGACATTGCTGAGATTGATTTGTTTCAGGAGCGAATAATGACGACCTTCATAATCGCCATAATAGGTGAACCAGTTGTGCGGTTCCTGGCGCGAGTTGGCGATGCGTTCATAGCTCAATCCGCCTTTCATCGGCATCAAGGCTGCTTTGCTTAAATCAGGAGCCTTCAGCGATTTCAAATAGGCGATCAGATTGTCCATTTGCTCTGCACTCAGCCGTTGCCCGTAGTTGGCGGGCATGATGGATTTCTCCGCATATTTGATCTCGGCCAAATCCTTTTTCCTGAGCAAATGAAATTCTTCTTCACGGCTGAATAAAGCCAGTGAAAACGAATCTTCGTTGCGGCGCAATCCGCGCATCGCTTTGCCGTCTTTGGTTTTCACTTCGACAAAATTCGGCGCGTAGCCTTCGGCGGAACCCGGCTTCAAAATGCGCGTTTTCAATTCATCTACGCTCAAATTTCCAATCGTCGAAAGGTCCGATGCATAACGGCTACCGTGTCCGTTGACCATATGACAGCCGGCACAGTTCATTTTGAAAACCTGTTCTCCGGCGACGATATTTCCCGTGACTTTTTCACCGCTGCCGCCGCTAAGCGAGCGCAAAAAACTGACGACTTGCCAAACTTCTTCATCCTTCAATCCCATTGCTGGCATGGCGGTTCCGCTGACACCATTTTTGATAACATCGAAGACTTGCGCATCTTCATTGCCACGTTTGAAAGTACCTTTGTTGACTGCGGGGCCACGACCACCATCCCCTTTGCTGCCGTGACAACCGGCGCACATTGAATCATAGATTCCTTTGCCTGCTGCTATCGCATCCGCTTTCCCTTCGAGAGGGTTTTTACTGCCGGGGCCATGTTGCGCGATGAGTAAGTTGGAAGTCAGGCCAATGACAAACAGAACGATCAATCGCAAGGTGGGTTTTTTCATGTGGTTCCTCGTTGACTGGAATTGGAATTGAGCGTCTTGGGCACTCATTTTGAGCTGTATAAGGTATCACCAAGCGTGATGATCTGACCACTGGTTTGCCTGAAAAAAATCATAAACCTGCGCTCAAAGAATCGAAATTGTAATTATTTACGACTTCGACAACGGCGATGAAAATTGCGGTTGCCTTGATTCAACCCCTATGGTTATAATCCGCCCCGTAAAAAATACTGACGATACTTAATGCTCCCTGCCTCACCAAACTCACGAGAATCCGGTTTCGTTTTTATCGCCTATTGAGCATGTCCTCATAAACTGCTTCACGGTGTGCTGGGTGAGCAAAAACAAACCCTTCAGGACTGTTAACATGTTTACTTCTTCCCTCTGGAAACCGCTTGCTATCGGAGCATTGATTTTCTCTGTCTTTTTCACTGGCACTGCCCACGCGCAAGTCACGGTTGTTTCTGCCGCGAACTATGCTGGTGGTACTGCCGCGCCCGAAGAAATCGTTTCAGGTTTTGGGACCGGACTTGCCACCACGACACAAGGTGCAACAGGCGTTCCGTTGCCAACAACACTTGGCGGCACAACTGTAAAAGTCCGCGATAGCGCGGGAACTGAGCGATTATCGCCCTTGTTTTATGTCTCTTCGACTCAAATCAATTTTCAGATTCCGCTCGGCACCGCACTTGGCTCTGCTACGATCACCGTGACAAGCGGAGCTGTGACAAGGACCGGAACCGTCACCATTGCCAACGTTGCGCCGGGTTTTTTTACCGCTGATGCGACCGGCAAAGGATTGGCCGCTGCTCAGGCGTTGCGGCTTCGCGCCGATAATTCGTCAAGCGTCGAAGAGGTCGCCCGGTATGACAGCTCGCAAAGCAAGTTTGTGAGCCTTCCGGTGAATTTGAATACCACCGATCAGATGTTTCTACAGCTTTACGGAACGGGGGTGCGGCGGCGCAGCAATCTGTCCAACGTGACCGCCACCATCGGAGGTGTGGCCGTTTCGGTTCTGTATGCGGGTTCGCAAAATGGATATGAAGGTTTGGATCAGATCAACCTGACCTTGCCGCGCAATTTGCCGGGTGGAGAACTGGACGTTGTGGTGAAAGTGGATGGCGTCGCCGCCAACATTGTCAAGCTGGCGATCACGCCAGTCGCAAGCGCTGAGAGTACAACCTATCTGGCAACGATGCGCCCGGAAAACGGGGTTTCTTCGCCTGGTTCGGGGTCCTCTGTTTTGCGTTTGAGTGCGGATGAAAAAACGGCGACGGTGACCTTTAATTACGGCAACCTCACCACGCCCGTTACCAGCGCGCACATTCACGGCCCCGCTGATCCGGGGCAAAGCGGCAACGTGCTTTTTGATCTGGATGACGCGCCAAAATTAGCAGATGGCTCAATGGTCTGGACCATTGCACAAGTGGGAACCGTGACGCCCGCGCAAATCGTACAGGCGCTCAAAGCCGGGCGACTGTATATCAACATTCACTCTTCCAAATATCCATCGGGCGAAATTCGTGGGCATTACGGGCTAATTAACGGAACGCAAACCTTTACGCCGCCTGCCGCGCCGCCCGCCTTGCCAGGTGGGAATCCGACTGCCAGCGATGCGGCACGGTTTCTGACGCAAGCGACATTTGGTCCCAAAATGACCGACATCACGGCGCTTCAAACCAAAGGCTTTGAGGCTTGGTTCAATGAACAATTTGCCATGTCTGCCGAATCGCATTTGTCATACATTGATTGGCTGAAACAATCGGAGCCAAATAAACAGTTTTATGACGAGGCGATGATGGAAACCTTCTGGAAGCAGACGGTGTTGGGCAACGATCAATTGCGGCAACGTGTTTCGTATGCCCTGAGTCAAATCTTTGTGGTGTCATTCAATTCTGATTTGTCGGGAGAACATTATGCTGTCGCCAGCTACGCGGACATGCTGAATAAAAATGCGTTCGGCAACTTCCGACAACTGCTCGAAGACGTCACCTTGCATCCGGCGATGGGGCGGTTTTTGGATCACATTCAGAATGACAAGGAAGACCCGGTAACAGGGCGTAATCCAAACGAAAATTATGCCCGCGAAGTGCTGCAATTATTTTCGATTGGTTTATACAAACTGCATCCTGATGGGACGTTGATGCTGGATGCCAAAGGGCTGCCGACAGAAACCTACGATCAAGAGGTTGTGAAAGGCTTTGCCCACGTCTTCACGGGTTGGAGCTATGGCTCATTTACCAAAACAGAAAACAATTGGAAATGGCCTCCCATTTGGAACAACGGCAGTCAATTCTGGCGCGTCCCGATGGAGCTTTGGCCGAATCATCATTCGACCTCCAGCAAAACCATCCTCAATGGCGTGACTCTGCCCGCCAATCAAACCGCGCAGAAAGATTTACAGGACGCGCTGGACAATATTTTCAATCATCCGAACGTCGGCCCGTTTATCTCGCGGCAATTGATCCAACGATTGGTGACGAGCAATCCGAGTCCCGGATACATTTATCGCGTCGCCCAGAAATTCAACAACAATGGCAACGGCGTTCGCGGTGATATGAAAGCCGTTATCAAAGCGGTGCTGCTGGATTATGAAGCGCGCAGCACGACGGCCTTTGCCAATCAGGGGTACGGCAAGTTGCGTGAACCGATTGTGCGGATGGCGCAGTTATTGCGGGCTTTTAATTACTCCTGCCCGTGCGGCAAGATTCCGTTGTATTGGATGGATAGTCCAATTTACGCGCTCGGCCAAAATCCATATCGTGCGCCAACCGTTTTCAATTTCTTTGAGCCGGGCTACACCCAACCTGGCCCCATTGCTGCCGCTGGATTGGTCGCACCGGAATTTCAAATCACCAGCGAGGTTTCGATCACAGGCATTTCCAACTTCATGCGCTATGTCATCTTTACTGGTTTCAAATGGGACACGACAAAACCGCTGACGCCGGATTTTTCCAACCTGACACCGATGGCGGCCAATCCCACCCAGTTGGTAGATCATCTGAACTTGCTGCTGATGTCGGGCCAGATGTCAACGACGCTCAAAAACAGTCTGGTGTCGGAATTGACGAAGATGTCTTCTGACCCGGTCGAGCGCGTGAAAGAAGCGGCCCACTGCATCATGACATCGCCGGAATATGTGATTCAGAAATAATGTTTTCTGGTGCGCGAACGGTTCGCCAGTGCTTTCAGAAGTTAAGGTCAATACTATGTCATCAACTCGTAGAAACTTTCTCAAACATTCCTTGTGTGCAAGTTTGGGCGCAAGCAGCGCCGCCACTTTATTCAATAACCTGACGCTCTCCGCCGCGACACTTCCGAACCTACAGACCGGCGATTTCAAAGCTTTGGTATGTGTTTTTCTGTTTGGCGGAAATGACGGCGATAATACGTTGATTCCGTATAGCCAAAACGATTACAACGCGTATGCGACGGCGCGTAGTGCGATTGCGTTACCGCGCACCGATTTGCTGCCGATCACGCCCGCAACCAGCGATGGTCGTTCGTTTGCTTTGCACGCCAGCCTCACCGAGTTTCAGTCGCTCTTTGCGCAAAAGAAGCTCGCTATTATGGCGAATGTGGGCCCTTTGCTGGTCCCCACGACGCGCAGCCAGTTTCTGCAAAAATCGGTGCCCCTGCCACCGCAATTGTTTTCGCATAGCGATCAACAAACGCATTGGCAAACGGCCTGGCCGGAGGAAATTCCGAAAACAGGTTGGGGCGGGCGATTGGCTGATGTCGTCAATACGTTGAATACCAATCCGCAAATTGCGATGTCCATTTCGCTGAATGGCACGAATATGTTTCAGGTCGGAGACTCTGTCTATCCGCAACTGATTTCCAGCGAGGGGACGGTCAAGCTTTGGTATTACAACGAGGCGTGGAATTATGCTGGCACCAATTTGACCAAAGGAATGTTGCAACAGACGCACTCCAACGTGATGGAAAAGGCTTATCAGGGAACGCTCAAAAGTTCGATTGAAAATGAACGCCTGTTAAGCAGTGCGCTGGCGAACGCCCCCAAAACTGCCACCGTTTTTCCCGATAACAAACTGGCGAAACAGCTACAGATGGTCGCCAAATTGATTTCCGTTCGGGCGGCGCTGGGTTTGCGCCGCCAGGTATTTTTCTGCACTTTGGACGGCTTTGACACGCACGGTGAACAGCTTACGACGCAAGGGAACTTACTGCGACAAGTCAGCCAATCTCTGGATGCCTTTTACAAAACGACCGTGGAATTGGGCGTTGCCGACAACGTTACCTCTTTTACAGCCTCTGATTTCGGCAGAACCTACAAGAGCAATGGCAAAGGTTCGGATCACGGTTGGGGCAATTATCAGTTTGTGCTGGGCGGCGCGGTCAAAGGTGGCGATGTGTACGGCAAGATTCCCGTGTTACAGATTAACGGCCCTGATGACTCAGGCGATGGTCGCTGGATTCCAACCATTTCCACCGATGAATATGCTGCGACTTTGGCGCAATGGTTTGGCGTCAGTGCGAACGATTTGACGACCATCTTTCCGAACATTGGCCGATTTGCGCGCCCAAATTTAGGATTCCTTAGTTGAGTCAATTGGTGCTGAGAGGTCAATTCAGGCTAAACTCCGTGCGGTTTGAGAGGAATTTACAAACAGCAGCAACGGAGATGATGTGACAGACGAATTGATTCGCTTATCAAAACTTATGGCCGAGCGGGGCCTTTGTTCGCGGCGTGAAGCCGACAGCTATATCGAGCGGGGCCTGGTGTTGGTGGACGGCGAAGTTGTCAATCAACTTGGAACTAAAGTTTCGCCCTTGGTTCAGATCACGCTTGCCCGTCAGGCGCAACGTCAACAATCCTCACTCATCACGATTCTTCTCAACAAACCGATTGGTTATGTTTCCGCGCAACCCGAACCGGGCTACGAACCAGCCATCAAATTGCTGACGCTCCAGAATCAATTCGGCGAGCGAACATCATCGCTCAAGTCCGAACATTTCAAAGGTCTCGCTGTCGCAGGCCGCCTGGATATTGATTCGCAAGGGTTATTACTTTTCACGCAGGACGGACGCATTGCCAAACAAATTGTTGGCGAAGATGGCAAGCTGGAAAAGGAATATCTGGTTCGCGTGAACGGCGATTTGCCCGAAGATAAACTGCAACTGCTGCGCCACGGTTTGCAGCTTGATGGTAAACCGCTGAAACCCGCGCGCGTGGAATGGATCAACCGTGAGCAATTACGCTTTGTTTTAACCGAAGGCCGCAAGCGCCAGATTCGACGGATGTGCGAAGCCGTCGGATTGAGAGTGCTGGGCTTGAAGCGTGTGCGAATTGGCAAACTACGATTGGGAAATTTGCCGGAAGGGAAGTGGCGGTTTTTGCGCCCCGATGAAAATCTTTAATAGCGATCTTCATCGTTGGGTTGCCGATTTGCCATAATCATCCGCAATCGTTCTTCGCGCGTTTTCTTCGGTTCGTTATAGCCCTTCTCGCCATACGGCGCGAGGTTTTCCAGCCACATATCCTCCAACATCAGCAAGTCTGCGCGATAATCGTATGCCGGATCAGGACGCGGCGAAATCTCATCCAGAATTTCAAAGGTGAAGCGCTCGCTGCCAAGTTCGTTCCAATCGGTTTGCAGGGCCAGACATTTGTGTCCGCCCATCTCCAGGGCAAATTTGTGGCGATTCAAAATGCCGGGCAGATTCAATGCGGCACCGATCAGCACTTTGTCGTTGACCAGATTGCGAATCGCCCAAATACCCATCGGGCGGTGCGATTGTTGATATTCCTTTTTGAGAGCTTTCTGATTGGCGTTCATGGTTATGGCTCCGTGCGATTGAGGCGTGGGTATTTTTTGAGCAAGCCTTCTTCGCGCATGACCTTTTCGATGTCGTCCATTTCCATCGGTAAATAATCCGAAACGATTTCCGCGCGTGTTTCGTGAATGATAATCAGGTCTTCCAGCCGAATGTAGATTTGTTCTTCTGGCACAGTCAGCGCTGGTTCAATCGTAAACACCATCCCCGCGCGCAACGTGCCATCGTACTCACCGACATCGTGCGTTGCCATCCCAACCCAATGACCCAAACGCCCACGCTTAGCGCCTTCGTGATAGCTGGCCACAAAACGGCGCGCGGCTTGTTCGTAAATTGGTTTCGAGAATCTGGCACGGGCCAGAATCGCATCCATTGCTTTGGCGGCTTTAGTTTGAATAGATGTGACCGCAACGCCGGGGCGAATCGCTTTCAGAATCGCGCGGTAAGCGTCTTTGTAAAAGCCATACAGCTCGCGTTGCTGCGCGCTGAACTTACCGTTGACAGGCATCATCCGCGTGATGTCGCTCATGTAATAGCCAACGTCGGGCGCAAAATCAAAGAGCAGAAAATCGCCGTCCTGCATCTTGCGTTTGCCTGCGTTGTAATGCGGATACCAGGCGTTCCGATGGCTGGCGATCAGGGAATAGTACGCTTCGCCCTGCGCGCCGTTGCGGTAGTAAATGAACTTCGATAAGCCGTCCAATTCATGCTCATACTGTCCCGGTTTGACGGATTTCATCGCTTCCAAAATCGCCGCACACGAAAGATGCGTGGCTTTACGAATGACGGCCAATTCCAGCGGGCTTTTGATGAGCCGCAATTGATCCAGTGTCGGCGACAAATCGCGCAGTTCAAATTGCGGAAAACGCGTGCGCAGTTTGAGCATGAACGAACCTTCGCGTGAGGGCGTTTGATCCCACGGATCATTCGCGTAATCAGCGACGGCGCGGATCGCCAGATCACGGCTCATCGCAAAGCCTTCTGCTGGCTGAAACGGCGTGAACAGTTGTTTGCCGGATTGACGTGCCGCTCGCGCCAAATGCTCGGCTAACATTTCGTTGGGGAACACGGCATCAAGGCCAGAGAGCTTCTTCACTTCGTCGGCATCCTCGGCAGACAGCAATTTGCCTTCACCGCGTTCGCGTGCTTCGTTGCGATGCAGCAAATACAAGCTGGCTTTACGCGTTGCGCCGTCGAGCAATAGATACGCGTGCGGAACTTCGATGCCGCTGAGGTAATAAAAATCATTTGATTGCCGAAAGCGCGTGTAACCCGTCGGATTTGGTGCGCCTTGCAACACGGCCAAGCCATTTGCGCCGATGGCGTCGTAAACTTTGGCGCGTCGAGCCGCGAATTCTGCGGGTGGAAAATCAGTTGTGAAGTACGGGATGTCCTGTGCCATCGCGGTGAACGACATCACCACGAGTAAAATTGCTCCCAACAAATTTGCCGCTTTCATCTGAGTCACTCCTTTGACTTTAGTGTGCGCAAAAGAGTATCGCAACTGATGACATTTGGCTACGAGGGCAAAAAAAGGGCTGTAAAATCGTGGTGATTTTACAGCCGAAAGCTATGAGTAGAGAAAATAAAAGCGCCAGGAAAAACGGCAGCCGCATGGACAAAACGACTGCCGTTGGAATTTTGTGACAAGGTGGAAGAAAAAAATTACGCGATGATGTCTTTCAACGGTTCACCGTCCGTCATTGTGGGACGCTCTAACCTCCCGTTGTGCTGATACAGGACACGCAAATGATCCAAACCCATTAAATGCAGAATCGTCGCGTGAAGGTCGTGAACGTGGGCGCGCTTCTCAATGGCTTTCAATCCGATTTCATCCGTCATTCCAATCGCCTGCCCGCCTTTGATGCCTGCGCCAGCCATCCACATCGTGAAGCCCCAGGGATTGTGATCGCGGCCATCGCCTTTTTCGGCAAATGGTGTGCGTCCAAATTCGCCGCCCCACACAACCAACGTTGAATCGAGCAAGCCGCGCGCTTTCAAATCGGCTAACAATCCGGCGACGGGTTTATCCTGACTCAAACACATTTTGGTGTGATTGGCTTCGATGTTGCTGTGGGCATCCCACGCGCTGCCGGAGCCGGAATAGAGTTGAATAAACCGCACATCGCGTTCGACCAAACGACGTGCGAGCAAGCACATCGTGCCGAACTTTTCGGTCGCGGCGTTGTCCATCCCGTACAGCTTTTTCGTGGCTTCGGATTCCTTCGTTAAATCGGCTGCTTCGGGCGCGGCGACCTGCATCCGATACGCAAGTTCGTACGAATTCATCCGGGCCAGCAATTCCGTATCTTCAGGCTTGTTGGCTGAGTAGCGTTGATTGAGCTGTGCGAGTAAATCCAGTTTGCCGCGTTGTTGCGCCTCGCTGACGGTGTCAGGCGGATTCAGGTAGTAAATCGGCGTGCCGCTGGATCGAAAGGTTGTGCCTTGATATACGGCAGGTAGAAAACCCGCACTCCAATTCTTTGTGCCGCCCAATACTTCTGCGCCATCCGCCATCACGACAAATGACGGCAAGTTCTGGTTCGCCGAGCCAAGCCCATACATCGTCCACGCGCCGAGCGAAGGACGACCGGCTAAAATCGAACCCGTATTCATCTGGCACACGGAACCAACGTGATTCAATCCATCCGCCCAGCACGAACGAATCACCGCCAGATCATCCGCGTGCTGCGCCGTATGCGGGAGCCAGTCGGACACCCACAAACCACTTTGTCCATGCTGCGTGAAAACGCGTTTGCTCGGAATGATGTTGTTGCTCGCGGTTCCCATCGCAGTGATTGGACGCCCAAACGATTCCGGCATCGGCTTGCCCGCAAGTTCCAGCAATCTCGGTTTCGGATCGAAGGTGTCCAGATGACTCGGACCACCTTCCATAAACAGGAAGATGACGGATTTGGCCTTCGGTCTGTGATGTGGTTGTTTCGGCGCGAGCGGGTGATCTGATTTTGGATTTTGGATTTTGGATTTTGGATTGGCAGAGCTTTCGTCGGCCAACATCGAGGACCACGCGAGCGCACCGAGGCCGCCACTGGCTTGCAGCAAAAAGTTGCGGCGCTGCAACAGGGCTTGTTCCTGGGGGGAAAGGGGGTGGTCTGGCGACTTCGTCATATTGTCTCCTGCGTGAAATAGCCTGAATTGACTGCTGCGATTTTCCGCTTCTGGCGGTGATAGTGTCAAGTTCTTGTCAGATTAGTGCGCGCCTCAGGCGGAACCGCACGATTGCCAGGCAGCAGAGCGTTTACAATTGACATGAGCACGCATATCATTTGGTTGCTGCAATTCCATCAACCAAAGCAAAAGGAGAAATTTTCATGAAATTGGCACGTCGCCTCCTCACCGCCCACTTATTTATTACTTGTCTTGCGCTGTTTCTATCCAGCGTGTCGTTCGCACAATCTTCTACTGACACCCTGCGCGTCGCGGGTTTAAAAGACAAAGTCATCGTGCAGCGGGACGAGCGCGGCATTCCATACATCGAAGCGAAGAACGATCACGATTTGTATTTTGCACAAGGCTACGTCACCGCCAGTGATCGCCTCTGGCAAATGGATGTGCTGCGACGAACGGGACGCGGCGAAATGGCGGAAATCTTTGGCAAGACCGTGTTGGAAGAAGACAAGCGACGACGGACATATGGTTTTGCCCGCTTGTCAGAACAAGCCGCCGCCAATCTGACCGGCGAAATGCGGTCGTTGCTTGAAGCGTATGCGAACGGCGTGAATGCGTACATGGCAAGCTGTGATGACAAAACGTTGCCAGTAGAATTTCGTATCCTGCAATACAAACCTCGTCCGTGGAAACCCGCAGATAGTTTGGTGCTGGGATTGATTATGCACGAGAGCCTGACAAGTTCATGGCAACTGGATGTGATGCGTGCGGCGTTTGCTGATTTGCCAAAAGAAAAATATGAGCAGCTTTTCAATGAGTATTCGACGATGGACACGCCCGTCGTCGGTAGCGACAACGTCAAAGCCAAAGCGAAAAAAGCCGTGGCGAGTAACATCAAAATAGGATCAGATTTATTGGCGCTCGCGCTTCAGGATGATGCGATCAAACAACGTTCACTCGAACGCATCGGTTTTCACGCCGAAGAGTTGGCGGCGAGCAATAATTGGGTCGTCAGCGGCAAACGCACTACTACTGGAAAACCGTTGTTGTCGAGCGATCCGCATTTGGCGCTGACCGTACCTCCAATCTGGTATCTCATCAATTTAAGCGCGCCGGGTGTGCGGGTTGCGGGTGTTTCAATCCCTGGCATTCATTGCGTCATTATTGGTCATAACGAACGCATCGCGTGGGGCATGACAAACATCGGCCCGGACGTGCAGGATTTGTACAAAGAGAAATTCGATGCCGCAAATCCGAAACGCTATCAAACACCGAACGGCTGGAAAGACGCCGAAGTCCGCACCGAAGAGATCAAAGTTCGCACGGCTCCAACGAAGCCCGACACCGAAATCGTCAAGCTTGATGTGACCGTCACGCGACACGGCCCCGTTGTGCTGGAAAAAAACAACGAACGATTTGCGCTGAAATGGACAGCGCTGGATGCAACGCTTGATTGGGCGGGCAGCTTTCATCGGCTGAACCGCGCGCGCAATTGGAAAGAGTTTTGTGCGGCGCTTTCGACCTATGCGGGAGCACCACAAAATCACGTTTACGCGGATGTCGATGGACATATTGGCTACTACGGCGCGCGCTACATTCCCATTCGCAAGAGCGGCGATGGCAGCGTGCCGTATGATGGATCAAAGGACGACGGCGAATGGACGGGCTTCATTCCGTTTGAAAAATTGCCGCATTTGTTTGATCCGCCATCCGGCTACATTGCCACCGCGAACGCGCGTATCGTCGGCAAAGATTATCCTTATTTCATTTCGCATTCGTGGGCGGGTCCCTATCGCCAAAAACGCATTCACGATTTGCTCAAGCAAAACAAAAAATTCTCAATAGAAGATTTCCGCGCAATTCAAGCGGACGATTTTGCTATTGGCGGCAAAACGTTTGCCGATGCGGTGCTGAAGCAATTCAGCGGCAGTCAATCGCCCGCGTCGTCGGTCAATGGCAACGGCTCGCCGATGAGCGCGACGTTGAATGTGATGGCTGCCTGGGATGGTCGAGCGAATCCCGAATCGCGCGGCGCGGCGTTGATTGCTGAGATGCGTACCGCGTTCATTAATCGCGTGTTAGCCAGCGCGCTGGGCGCAGAACGCGCCCGGCAATATCGCTGGGGCAATCGGGAAACGTTCATTGATACGCTCATCACGACCTGGCCGAAAGAATGGCTGCCGAGCGAATTTACTTCGTGGAAAGATTTGCTTGTGGCTTGCGAAGCGGATGCACGCGCAAATTTAACGAAACAACTCGGTAGCGATGAATCCAAGTGGACATTTGGCAATGCCGTACAAATTAAATTCAATCACCCATTGGCGATTGCTCCGATGGTTGGCGGGCAATTCAAGATTGATTCATTGCCACAACGCGGCACTGGCGGCGGCGGACTTGGCGCAACGGTCAATGTCGGGCCAAGCGTTTCGATGCGCTTGATTGCTGACCCGTCGAATTGGGACAACACGCAGCACACGATTTCAACCGGACAATCCGGCGATCCGAAAAGTCCGCATTACAAGGATCAGGTGATGGATTGGTATAACGTGACACCGCGCGTTTTCCCGTTTACGACACAGGCTGTACAGAAAGCCGCAAAACAAACGGTGACGTTGATTCCATAAAATAATTCAGACGAAAGCCCCGTTGTATGTCTGACGTCAATAACCCACACGACAGCTTCTTCAAGGAGTTGTTGTCACAACCACAAAACGCGCGGGATTTTTTACGCTATTACTTGCCGACAGCGATCTCCGCCGAGTTCGATTTGCGTTACTTGGAATTAGTCCGCGACGCCTTCGTGGACGAATCGTTGAAAGAGCATCTGGCCGATTTGCTGTATCGCGTAAAGTTGAAGCACGGTGACGACGCCTTTGTTTTTGTGCTGTTCGAGCATAAGAGTGCGCCTGATAGCTGGGTCGCATTTCAAATTTTGCGCTACATCGTGCGGCTTTGGGAAAAGTTGCTGGCGCAAGG
>JAEUQN010000004.1:0-64699 GCA_016789725.1 Blastocatellia bacterium
GATTGAAGGCGGATATGAAGTAACGATTGAAGTCACCGCGAAACAGTTCGCCGCAGATGGCAGCGGGAAAGAAATCGAAGAACCGCTTGATTCGTGGTTCGAGGTAGCGGTGTTTGCGGAAGCCGATAAACCGCTTGAGGAAGTGACGCCACTCTATATTCAAAAACATCGGCTGCGCAGCGGGAAGCAGAGGCTGACCATTCGCACGACACAGAAGCCAGGCCTTGCGGCGCTTGACCCGTTCCATAAAATGATTGAGCGTAGCGCGGGAAATAACAGCCAAAAGATAGCGGTGGTGCCAAGCCGATAGCCCATTCCATTCCCTAAACGCCCGTCACGCCTGCCGCCGCACCATTTCATTGATCCAGATTGGAGCGAAAGGAGAAGTGCATCCTTTGGAAACAGGGTAGTCACGATAAATGCCCAAGGCTTCGCCGATGGCGATGGCGCGTTTGCGATATTGGGGATGATGGATGCCGATGCCTGCCAGACAGAAGTTCATCGTCCATTGCACGGGCGCAACGGCGCTCGCCATTTCGGATTCAAGGCGGTCAAGTAAGGCCGACAGGTCAAGCCCTTCCGGGCTTCTGGCAATTCGCGCTGAAGTCAGATTCCATCCGGCACGCGCTGCCCAAGGGTCATCTGCATTCATCCACTTTTGGCGCAGCGCCTCTTTGTCTGGATGGTTTTTGACGACGTAGGAATTGAACCAGTCCGCCAACCACGCAAAGTCGGCGGCTCGCACCATCCGATCCATTTCGTCGCTGGACAGCTTGTTCGGTTTTATCAGCAGGATGGCCAGCAACCGGGCATCAATGTTGCCGGTTTCCCAGAGCGCAAGGGCGAGTTCGTGATTAGTCTTCAGCTTGGCGGCCAGTTTGCGGATGTCGCCGAGCGGCACGCCGAAGAGATTGTCGCCCGCGCCGTTTTTCTGGTGCAGCGCGCGCGTCTTCTCGTTGCCGAGCGATTGGAGCTGCGCCAGTGTTTCGTTGAGTACGTTGGTCGTCATTGGAGTCTCCCAGGCGAAATACTATGAATTCGTCGTCTTCACAATTTTCTATTTTAAGTCGGTTTTCAAATGGATATAGGGGAAAAGTACCACGGGGAGTGCGGAGCAGCTAAACAAGCTTCTTTTCCCCGTGTCCCCAGTGGTTCACTCCCTCCACTCAACTAAAAATTGATCTAGAATTCGGTCACAACCGTCACGCCCGCGACCTCAAACTGATCCATCTTCACGAGCGCGTCAATAGATTGTTCCAGCGAGATGGTTCGGCCAATGAGTTTTTCCGGCGTGAGTTTTCCGCTTTCAATCATAGCGAACAAGGCGTCGTAACGATGGGCCTGCATGCCGTGACTGCCGAGGATTTCTAATTCGTGCGCGATGACTTTGCTCATCGGAATCGCAGGCGTACTTTGCTCCGCGAGCATCAATCCAACTTGAATGTGCTTGCCGCGCTTACGCAGATTGCTGATGGAATTGAAACACGTCGTCGGATGGCCGAGCGCATCCAGCGAAACGTGCGCGCCACCTTTCGTAATCTCAATCACCGCTTCGGCGACATTGGCAACGTGCGCAGCATTGACCACAGCCGTCGCGCCCACAGCCTTTGCCATTCGCAGCGCATCGTCCGAAATATCTATTGCCACCACATTCGCGCCCATCGCATTGGCAATCATAATCGCCGACAATCCCACACCACCGCAGCCGTGCACCGCGACCCATTGTCCGGCAGAAGTTTTTCCCTGATCCACGACCGCACGAAACGAAGTCACAAACCGACAACCCAAACTCGCCGCCGCCACAAAATCCAGCGTGTCAGGCAAGCGCACCAGATTCGTGTCGGCGTGATGAATTCCAACATACTCGGCAAATGATCCCCAATGCGTGAAGCCCGGTTGAAATTGATGATCGCAAACCTGCTGATTCCCGCTAGCGCATTGCGGGCAAGCGCCACAGCCACCGACGAACGGCACTGTGACGCGATCCCCGATGTGCCATTTGGTTACGTTTTTGCCGACAGCAGCGATGACACCCGCCAATTCGTGGCCGGGTACGTGCGGCGGTTGAATGTCGGCATCGTGACCGACCCAGCCGTGCCAATCGCTGCGGCAAACGCCAGTGGCTTTGACTTGCACGACGACGCCGTGAGGTTCAGGCGTAGGATCGGGGACGTGTTTGAGTTGAGGTGGTGTATTAAAGGCTTCGTAGACGACAGCTTTCATGAAATTGGCTCCTTGTTGTAGATCATGCGTCCCCGATCTTAACTGGAAATGATGCGATACCGTTCATATTGAAAATGATTTCACCAGCATTGTACACAGACGCAATGAATTCCCAATTCTGAGGACAGGCGCAATTTCGCACAGCAGGCTTCAGCACCTTTCACTAGGTGAAGTACAATCGCTCGGCAACTCTACGTCACTGCCAGTCTTTCGGGCGTATCAGCCGCAGGGCGCGTCCGTGCGAAAGTCAATCGGGCCGAACAGGCTGGTAGTCTTTGCCTTGTCTAAGGCAGGTACGGCAGTTGGAAAAAATGCTATGAATATCACTTTGGCTATCCCCTTATCACTTAGAGTTTGCGCCGTGCTTTGCCTCACGGCGTTACCGCTTGTGGCACAAACGCCTGCGCCTGCTCCCACAACGATCCCCAGTCGGGATTACATCACGGCGCGGTTGACCGATTTGCGCAAGATTCATACGCCCGAAGGCATTGAGGTGCTGGAAGAAGTTACTATCGGCGGCGTGCGCCAGTGGGTTTCGATTCGCGGGCTGAATCGCGCCAATCCGGTGTTGCTATTCATTCACGGCGGTCCCGGCACGCCGATGATGCCGATGACATGGGCTTATCAGGCACCGTGGGAAGATTTCTTTACTGTCGTGCAATGGGATCAACGCGGCGTCGGCAAAAACGCCAGCACCGCCGACCGCGAAGCCCTCAAGCCTACGCTCAACAACGAACGCCTCATCGCCGATGCCGAAGAGATGACCGCCTGGGTACGCAAGCGGCTTAGCAAGGAAAAGATCGTGGTGATGGGCTATTCCTACGGCACTTCAATCGCGATGGCGCTGGCGCAGCGGCGACCGGAGTGGCTACACGCGTACGTCGGCGTAGGTCAGATGGGCAGCGGCAGCGGCGAAGAATACATTTACAAACGCCTGCTCGAACTGGCGACCAATTCCAAAAACGAAGAAGCCTTGCGCGAGTTGAAAGCTATCGCGCCGTATCCCGGCCCCAATCGCACGATGGCGGACACGCTGCTGGTGCGCAAATGGGCGCGACGGTTCAATGGTGGCTGGTACGGCAAGCCGAATTTTGATTTGTTGTTCTCCCTACCTGATTGGGCGCCCGAATACACGCAGGCTGACGTAGATGCACATGAGAAAGCTTCGCAATGGTTCTCCCGCACGGTCATGGCCAATTCGCGCGCACAAGCTGCCAGCGCTCTGCCCGAAAGCCAGAACGCCAGTAACCGTAAGTCTTTCAAAGTGCCTTTCATCGTGATGATGGGGCGCAACGATTTGCACACGCCGTATGAACCTGCGAAAGCGTTTTTCGAGACGATTGAAGCACCGCACAAACGTTTCATCACGCTGGAACGCTCGGCGCACGTCCCGATGCTGGAAGAACCTGGAACGTTTTTGCTGGCACTCATTCAGGAAGTATTGCCACTCACGGAAGGCCGCGCTGCTTTTGCGCCATCGCGGTAGTCAGAATTCCTTCCCCTATTTTCTTCATCGGAGCTATAACTATGTTCGTTCGATTTCTACTCGTAATCGTTTTGCTGTTGTCCGTCGCAACAGGCACACGCCAGGTGCTGGCAACAAAACAGGCACTGCAAGCGGCGACGTCTGTGGCGGCAGAATGCTTCGGATTGGCGCAGCGCACTGGTGCCATCAAAGCCGGATTGGAAGCGGATCTGATCGTGGTCGAACGCAATCCGCTGGATCAACTCGGCAACCTGCAAGATGTCTTGCTGGTCATCAACAATGGCCGCGTCGCCATCAATCGCCTGCGGTAATAAAACAATATGCCGGTTTGTTTTACCGGAACTTCAAGCAAGATTATGACCATCACACGTCGAAATTTTCTCTCGCAATCCGCCAGCACATTGGCTCTAAGCGCTACGACCGCCTTCGCAAAAAAGTCACCGTGCATCCTGCTCCGTTCTTCGTGGCAGGTCGTCAACATCGGTGACATCGCCCATACGCCGGGCGTGCTGGCGCTGCTCGAAAAATACCTGCCCGATGCCGAAGTCCGTTTGTGGGCGTCACCGGATTTGTCCGCCGAAGTCATGGCAATGGAGCATCGGCGCTTTCCGAAGCTGCCGATTATCAAAGGCAGTATTGATGAGAAGGGTAAAGCGTCAAATCCTGAATTACAGGCGGCGCTGAGCTGGTGCGATTTTCTGTTGCACGGTTCCGGCCCGTCGCTGGTTGCGTCCAAAGATGTAGCCGCGTTCATCAAACACACGGGCAAGCCGTTTGGCGTGTACGGCATCACGCACGGTTCGTTTCAATCCGGCACGAATGACAGGGAACTGCTCACTCAGGCGAAATTTGTTTTCTTTCGCGACTCGCCTTCGCTGCAACTGGCGCAGCGCGAAGGCGTCAAAGCGCCCGTGATGGAATTTGCTCCTGACGGTGCCTTCGCGTGCGATCTGCGGGACGACGCAAAGGCGACGGCGTTTTTGCAGGCCAATCAACTCGAAGCCGGAAAATTCCTCTGCTGTATTCCGCGCCTACGCTACACGCCGTATTGGAAGATTCGCAATCAGCCGCTCAACGCCGAACGTGAGGCGCGCAATCAGGCGATGGCTGAGCACGATCACGCGCCATTGCGAGCGGCCATCACGGCAGTCATCCGCGAAACGAAACACAAGGTGTTGCTCTGTCCCGAAGACATGACGCAGATGGAAGTCGGCAAACAATGGGTTTATGACAAACTGCCCGAAGACGTAAAATCGCGTGTCGTCTGGCGCGAAAAGTTCTGGCTGACTGATGAAGCCCTGAGCGTCTACATCCGTTCTGCCGGGTTGTTCGGCCTGGAAATGCACTCGCCAATCATGGCGGTTGGTAACGGCATTCCCGCCATCGTCGGACGCTTCGCCGAACAGACCAGCAAAGGATTTATGTGGCGCGATATTGGCCTGGGGGAGTGGCTGTTTGATTTCGATCAGGACGCTGAAATCGCGAACTATGTGCCGGCGGTGCTGGCAATGGCGAAGAATCCTGCTGCCGCCAAAGCTAAGCTTGCTCAGGCGCGGCGGTTCGTGCAACAGCGACAGCGCGATACGATGCAAATCTTGCGCAGGGAATTGGACCGGTTATGATCGCACTTTCAAAAGAGACACTTGGTAAAACGTAATTGCCCGTCGTTGTGAATACTACGTTTGCAACGACGGGCAAAATATGTGACAGATTGGTTTGAGCCCTATTTTACGGGGCGCTGCAAAACTTCGGCCAGCGCCTGCATCCGCTTCCCATCTATTGCACTCTTGGCATTCGGCGCGCTTTCCTTCAGCGTGCGTGCGAAGCTTTGGAGTTGGGCACGGCCTTTGGTTAGCCCTGAACTCTCGGCAGTCTGAATCGCATTTCGCATCGCCGTGATTTGATCGGCGGGTAGGGATTGCGACCGTTCCAACTGATCGAGATAGGCTTTGGCAACGACCAATTTGTTCGGCCACACAATGCGTTCCTGGTTCTGCACATTCAGCGCCGCGACACGCACTGTTTTTGCGGCGTCAATTTCGTTTTGGGTGAGCAATTCGCCGGTGGTCAACTCAAAGACATCCAGACCGCGTGCGATTTCGGAAGAGTAGATGTGACCGTTGTACCAATATGTTGACCACGCACCGCCGAGGACGAGCATCTTCGGGTCAATCGGCCCACGGTCGAAATAGGCAATTTCCACCGGACGAGACTCGTCGGTAAAGTCCATCACGGAAATGCCGCCCTGATACCAAGCTTGTACTTTGATGTCACGGCCCGGCACGGGAACAAGCGAGCCATTGTGGGCAACGCAGTTCTCAGTGTCGCTTTGTGCGGCGGGCATCTTATAGTAGCTCGCAAAATCCAGCTTGTTCTCACGCAACCGAAAAATTGCGTTCGCGCCCCATACGTTCGGATCGGTAAGGCGGCAACGCGCGCCCATTCCTCCGCCCCACTCGTCGGTGAACACCACTTTGGTCCCATCGTTGGAAAACGAAGCCGAGTGCCAATAGGAATAGTTCGGATCGTTGACGGCGTCTATGCGTTTGGGATTCACGGGGTCTTTGATGTCGAGCACGATGCCATTGCCAGAACAGGCTCCGGCGGCTAATCCAAGCGCCGAGTATACTGTGATGTCGTGGCACTGGTCGCTGTCGGTGGGCTTCTCGGTGCCGTGCGAAGCGCCGCTCTTCAAGGCGTTGAGTGCTCCGGTACGAGCATCCATAAACACGCGCGGGCTGGAAACGACTTTGGCAGTGTTTGGCGCAGAGAGCGGGACTTTGATGACCTCAATGCGAAACAGCGAAGTGTTCGGGTCTTTGTCCGGGGCTTCGGCGGAACAGCCAGGCAACTCTTCGCCCTGCCGCACGAACGAAGTGCCGGACACGTAGATGTAAACGTTCTTCTTGTCCTTCGGATCAACGACCAGCGTATGCGTGTGCGAGCCGCGACAGGTTTGCACGGCGGCGATTTGTTTGGGGCGTTGAATATTGGAAATATCGAAGATTCTCACGCCACGAAAGCGGTCTTTGCTGGGCGCGGGCAAGGTTGGTTTGTTTTCCTCGCCTGCTTTGGGTGGAGGCGGTGGCGGAAAGCCTTCGATGCTGCAATCGAGGCGACCATTTGGTTGCTCGACCGACATAAACATCAGGTTCTTGTACACCGACACATCGCCTTGTCCGCCGGGGCAAACCATTGACGTAACCAGTTTGGTTTTCGCCGGGTTGGAGATGTCAAAGATGTTGACGCCATAAAAATTTCCCTGAAACAGATACCTGCCACGAAACGCGAGGTCAGAATTGGCGAATGCCAATTGCGCCATCACCAATTGAAACTGCTTCGGTATTTTGGTGGTGTCGGCGATGCCCATTGCGCCGAGGGTCTTTTGCACTTTGGGATTCGCTGCGTCGTCGGAGCCGAGTTGAAACGCACCTGGTTTTTGATAAAGCATCAAGTGCTTCAAGCCCTTCGCGGTTTGTCCGGCGTCGTACAATCCCGGTGTCAATTTGGTGCGCGGATCATTGGCATCAGAACCCGTCATGCCGGCGGGAAGCGGCGGCGCTTTCTCCGGTGCGAACGGATCATCCTGAGCTTTTTTCTGCTCGGTTTTTGTGTCGGTGGTTTTGGTGGGTTCCTGCGCTTGTATTTGAGCCGCGCAACACAGCGACAAAAGCAGCGCGATAGCGAATAATTGGAGAGTCGAGGTGGTGTGTTTCATCATTTGTCCTTGGCAGAAATTTTTTCCAGCATCGTTTGCATAATCCGAATTTCAGCGCGCTGGCCGCTGTCTACATCGGTGGCGAAATTGAATATTTCAGCGTCCTGTCCCGCGCCCGCACTGTCGTGCAAATCTTTCACCATCGTCAATGCGCCGCCGTGGTGCTGAATCATTCCGGTCAGAAAGAGACGGTCGAACTCCGCGCCTTTGGCGTTGCGGAGCGCGTCCATCTGTTCGGCGGTCAGCATTCCGGGCATCATCGCGTGCGACATATTTTTATGGTTCGCGTGCATTTTGTGCATGTCGTGCGTGGGGTCTGCAACAGGCTGACCACGCGAAATGAGCCAGCGTTTCATAAACGCGATCTCGTCCGCTTGCGAATGGCTGATGCGCGCGCCGAGCGATCTTACATCCTTGTTTTCCGTGTGCGCTTCGATCAGTGCCGTCATTTCTACGGCTTGCGCGTGATGCGTAATCATGCCCTGCATGAACTGCACATCGGCAGTAGACAGGGGGGGCAGCTTGGCCTTCGTCGTCGCGGGAAGTGTGCGTGTCCGTTTGCCTGGCGCGCCCGGTTGCACCACGACCGGTTTCGTCGGAGCAGGCCGCTGTGCGTCGGCGCGCAAAGGGGACAAGCCGAAGAAAGAATTTGCTACAGCAAGCACGCAGGAACATGCTGCGACGCTTACGACAGCCCGCATCGCCCAAGTCAAACAAAGTCTCACGTCACAAAAGTAGTTATTCATTGTCGGTCTCGCATTATCAAATTTTTGCAGCAACTTCCAGCAATTCTCAATTGGAAGAAAAGCTGGCAGAAAAAGGAGGGCAGGAAAACCGCTGGCGCGCAAGAAGCGCGCGGCCGGGAGCCGATGGTCGCCGCGCCTCACGCCATGCAAGGCAGTCCGCTTTTGCTTGCCTTCTTTTTCCTGCCAGCATTCTGGCTCCTTCGTTTTGTTCTGCGAATTCAATGATGCCTTAAATACTATCAGTCTTGGCGATCTTTCAAAATGGATTTACCGCGCGCATCAGAGAAACCGCGCTGATGCTGATGGTGGGAACTATGTTTGCCTGAGGCTGACGTGTGGATTGGCGTATCACTTGCGTGTCGGACTACTTCCCTGCTCCGCGAAGGCTTGCGCGATTTTCACCCCGATAGAGAACGTGTCGGCATAGGACATATTCGACGTGACCGACACGACGATGCCGTATTCGGGAAACGTCATGAAAGACGCGACCATTCCGCCCAGCGACTTTCCGTCGTGTCCGACCAGAGTTGTTGGTGTTCCTTTCAGCGTGGCGGTTTCCAAGTCCCAGCCAAGACCGTAGCCAGTCTCCTGCCCTGAGGCCAGTCGCTGTGAGGTCTGGAGCAATTGAACTGTAGCGGGTTGCAAGAGCTTGCCGCTGTTGATCGCCATCGCGAAGCGCACCAGATCGGACGGCGTGGACAGGAATACGCTGGAGCCTGCATAGCAGGAATAGTCGAGCGGGCGCGTTAGTTGCAGGCCATAGCGGGGATTCGCCGCGAACCTTGGGAAATAAAAAGTTGCCTGATTCGGGATTGACTTCGTTGCGGAATCGGCTGTGGTGTCGCGCATCCCCAGCGGCTCGAAGACTTGCTTCTGCATGAATGTGAGGAATGGTTCATTTGCAGCGGCCTCAACGGCTGCGCTCACCGTAATCCAGCCGTAGCTCGAATAATGGTAATCAGTTCCCGGCTCAAACAACAGCTCACGTTCGTAGCCGCTGAAATATTTCAACGCTTCGACTGGTTGCTCGCAATGCTGCGAAAACAGTGGCCCTTCATCCCCGCCGTCGTTCGCGACGCCTGCCGTATGCCCCATCAACTGGCGCAATGTCACGGGCCATTGATACTGAGGGAAAGCAGGCACGTACGTCTGAATTTTGTCGTCGAGCTTTAGTCTGCCTTTTTCCAGCAACAGGCCGACCGCAGCCGAGGTGAGCGCGGTGGAAGCTGTGCCGATTCTGAACCGCGTAGCTGGCGTGACGGGAACGCGATGATCAAGATCCGCATAGCCAAAGCCTTCAGCCCACACAATCTCGCCACCAACACCGACTGCCACCGACAGACCCGGCAGGCTGTGCTCGGCGAGACTGGCGCGGGCGATTTGTTGCCCCTGTTTCACAGCCTCACCCCACTTTGGCAAGGGCGCCGAATCCGTCATGGATGGTATATCCTGCGCGTTCGGGTACAGGGGCGGAGTCGCCTTCATATACATCCAAACACCCGTGATGGCGGTGAGCAGCAGGCCAATGCCGACGGCGATCATCACCAGCCAGGTCTGCGCACTTTTCGACATGGTTCTTCCTCTCAGTTCTGACACTTCACGGTCTTGCTGTTGCTTACGATTACTTTTCCTTCGTAAAAACTCTTTCCCCACCGCCTCGTTTGATGGTCATCTGATTTTTCGCGGCGTTGAATTCAAAAACGATGCCGACAGCAGTGCCATTATCGAGTTTGAATTTATCCTGCGCCGTGGCTTCGAGCGGAACAGCCGCTCCCGCTCCGGGCGGTTGCGCGTAAAGCGTCGCGCCGATGCGGGTGATCGTAAATTTCACGGGCGCTTCGGGAGTCGAATAAACCCCGACGTATTTGTCCAGCACTTCCGTGCTGACGGCGATGGATTCAAAGGTGGGAATCTGAAACGGCTTATTGTAGTAAATGTCCATAATGCCGCTCATGATGTCGCGGACTGGGTAAACCTTCGCGTTCGTGGTGTAGGCGACCGCCAGCTTTTCTTCTGGCTGGTACATCAGCCACGCTCCGTAATTATCCGCACCGCCCGTATGCCCGTAGAAAGTCTTGCTGACGAAGGTGAAAGGCTCCATACCCTGCCCCTCGCCATCCCTGATCGTTTTCATCTGATCCAGCCTCTCCTTTGACACGACTTGCGCGTCAAACAGGGCCTGGATGAATTTGGCCAGGTCGTTCGGCGTCGAAACAATCGCGCCCGCGCTGAAGAGGATGCTGGGATGCGTTTCGGACACCGGTTTCCAGCCGTCGCCGAAGTTCATATAGGTCAGAGCTTCGTTTTTGCTCACCTCAATATTTCCGGTGGCGAGGTAGGTATCCGCCAGCCCGATCTTTGACGTAATTCTTGTCTGTAGAATTTCCCCGTAGGGTTTGCCTGTTACCTTTTCAATGATCAGACCCAGAAGCTGATAGCCGGAGTTGCTGTAGGAACGCTTTGTGTCCGGTTCGAAATCCGGCGTGCCTTTGACGATCAGGGCAAGTATTTCATCTTTCGTTACTGGGATCGTATTCGCGTTTCCCTGAGCACTCTGCTCGCGCTTTACGTTCGGGATACCGCTGCGATGCCAGAGGATTTGCTCAATCGTAATTTTCCTGGCGTTGGGAACCTGCGGGAAAAATTTGTCGAGCGTGTCGGTCAGTTTTACTTTTCCTTCCTCGACAAGCTGCAAGATCATCGCGGCGGTGAACATTTTGGTGATCGAACCGATGCGGAAGCGGCTCGTCGTAGTCAGCGGCTTTTTCGTAGTTCCGTCAATCTGAGCGTAGCCAATGGCGCGGGTGTAAACCACCTTGCCGTCTTTGGCGATGGTGAGGCTGCCCATTGCCTTGTTCTTTTCAGCGAGCCGGTCAAAGAACTGGTCGAGTTTGGCATTGTCCAAGGTCTGAGCAGCGCCTGTGGTGAACAACGCCAGTGTCAGTACAATTGCGAATAATAGTTTGATTTTCATAGTTGTGCTCCACTTTTGCCAACGATTTGTGCTTCCGCACTACGCAAGGTCTTCTTTATATTCTAAAATATCTCCGGGCTGACACTCCAAAGCTCTGCAAATCGCCTCCAAAGTTGAGAGCCGGATCGCTTTGGCTTTGCCGTTTTTCAAGATGGAAATATTCGCCATTGTGATGCCGACTTTTTCAGTCAGCTCGGTGACGCTCATCTTCCGCTTCGCCAACATGACGTCTATGTTGATGATGATTGCCATGCTGGTCTCCTTATACGGTTAAGTCGTTCTCGGACTTTATCTCTACGGCGCTTTGTAAAAGTTTCTCAAACACGGCTGCGGCAGTAGCGACTACGACCGAGATAAACATCATAATCAGACCGATCATCACACCGCCTGCAATGTCTTCCTTGCCGCGTTGAGCGATGAAGATGAACGCTTCTGCCCCCACAATAAAAGCGACCAGAGTCAGCGCGCAGTATTTGATCGTCCGCAAGGCTTTCACCGCGCGTTGCGAAAATACTTGATTTGCCCTTATGTAGCCCAACAGCTTGAAGGCTTGATAAAGCGCGACGAAAAAGGCAATAGACGCCGTATAGGCATACGCCAGAAATGGGTCTTTGAAGTAAATCTCAAAGGGCGTGGCGTTCGCATTCCTGCCTTCCAGGTGAGGTTCCCACAGCATCAGGGCAAGTACTCCGATCCCGATGAGTACGATGACGATCTGAAGAAATATGGTTGAGCTTCGTTTCATAATGGTTCTTCCTGTTTGAAGAGTGCTTTTTAACGAACTATTGGCATTTTCGTTTTACATTACATATTTATTGTTTGTCAATATACATTTACCGCGCTACGAGTAGCGGAGGTATCTAAATACGGGTACAGACGAGATGGACGTTGCCTTGCTAAATGCGAAAAAATTTACTCTCAGCCCGACCAAAATGTTGGTTTAGCGTCAAGCCACCTTCAGTTACTTACCAACAAAGGCGATGCGCTGCCCATATAAAATCGTATGGCTTGGCGTAAAAAATTCGCACAAGGCGAGGCTACCCCTAAATAGACTGAAGCTTGCCTTCGGACACCGTGATCTTCCCAATGAAAAAGGGGATATGGAAGAATGGTTACGTGAAACCTTCTCCTTACTTCTTTTACCTGTTACAAAAAAATCGTATAAAGTGGTGGTACGCGCAACACAGTGAGAAATTCAGTGTAAAGCAGCAAACATAAATACCCCAGTGGTAAGAACCCAAAGGAGCTATTCCATGCAACACCCCCGCTATGCCGCGCCTTTCGCATCTGTGTCAGGCTATTTTTCAGTCAGCCGCTTTCTACTGTGTGCTGTGCTCATTTTCTTTGGTGCAGCCATTTCCCGTGCCCAGAATACTAACGTCAAACCAGCGCCCGTCATTGATGTCCACGTCCACGCGATGGATGGCAACTTCCCCGGCGCACAGCCAATGTGTCCGAACACGCCGCAATTCCTCGCGTCTGATCCCAAAGGCAACGAAGAACGCTTCGGCTGGGCGAAAACCGCCTGCTCTCCGGCGCTCTACCCATCGAACCCAGGCGAGTATATGAAAGATTTACTGGCCGAAATGGAACGCCTGAATGTCACCGCCGTCGTGATGGGCGATCCCAAGAGCGCGCAGAAATGGAAAGATGCCGCGCCCGGTCGCGTGATCCTCGGGACGGGCATTGACAATCAGGCAACAGCGGACAAACGCGCTACGCTCGAAGAGTTGCGCAAGCTGTTTACTACAGGTGGATTTAAGGTGATGGGCGAAATCGGCTTGCAGTACCAAAACCTGTCGCCGAGCGATATGAGCGTGGATAAATACTTCGCGCTGGCCGAAGAACTCGACGTGCCTGTAGCGATTCACATGGGCACAGGAGGTTCGGGCCGCGCGAATATCACTATGCCGAACTTTCGCGGCTCAAAGGGCGATCCGCTATTGCTGGAAGAATTGCTCGCGCGTCATCCCAAACTGCGCGTGTGGGTAATGCACGCGGGCTATCCGATGATTGACAACATGCTGACGCTGTTACAAGCCAACTCCCACGTGTACGTGGACGTCGCCGGACTGATCTGGAGTTATCCCATCAAGGAAGTGAATCGCTACATTGAACGCCTCGTAGACGCTGGATTCGGCGACCGCGTGATGTTCGGAACCGATCAAATGATTTGGCCGAAGCTCATGGCGTATTCGATTGGCATCATTCAGAACGCTGATTACCTGACCCCGCAGCAAAAGCGCGACATCCTGTACAACAACGCCGCGCGCTTCCTGCGCCTTGAGACCAAACCAGGAAATTAAATCGCTCCATCTGAAGAGCGGAAAGGCTAGACGCGGCACCTTGCCAGCCTTTCCGCTCTTAATCAACAATAGAGGTCAAGTGTAGGTCTCAGGGTTGACTCGAATCCAACTTGTAACCCATCTCATTACAGGCATACATTATGCGCATTGCTAGTCGTTTTGCTATTGCTGTTCATATCTTGTCCTTGCTGGGAACTTTCCCGGAAGAGTCGCTGACGTCTGATTGGATGGCCAGCAGCATCGGTGTCAATGCGGTGATCGTGCGCAATGTCATCGGAATGTTGCGGCGGGCTGGATTGGTCACGACACAACAGGGCGCAGCGGGAGCGTTTCTCGCTCGTCCGTTACAACAAATTACGGTTTTGGACGTGTATCGGGCCATTGGAATGGAAGACGATTTGTTTACCCTTCACCAAAGCCCGAACCCGAATTGCCCCGTCGGCAGGAACATTCAAAGAGCCTTGGGAACGGTTTTCACCAAAGCACAGCAAGAGATGGAAGCCCAACTCGCCAAAACGACGATGGCGCAGATTGTGCGCGAAATTAAGGCTGCCGATAAACCGTAAAACACTGCCGCCTGGGGGAGAGCAACTCTCGTTATTTCGCGCCCACACTTGTAATAGCAACCATTACAAATCAACTAAATCGGAGAAAAATGATGAATACTACAAAAGGAATCATCAGAAACGTCGCCTGTTTGATGCTGACGTTCGCTGCGTGCCTGAGCAGCGTTCAAGCACAGGCTAATCACTCTCCATCGCAATCACCCGCTCAAAAGCCTGAGCAAAGCTTTCCGAAAGTGAGCGGCCCCTGCGACAGAGCGTGTCTTGAGCAAACGATGCAGGCGTTTCTCGTGGCGGCGACGACAAACCAATTCGGGAAAGTCCCCGCAATAGCGCAAGCAGAAATCCGTGAAAACGCGCGAGCCATTGCGCTGGCCGATTCAACTTGGGCGAAAGTCCGCGCGATTCGTTCTGTGTGGGTGTTCGCCGATGCGGTCACGGGCAATGTCATTGGCCGAACGGGCGTAGAGTTAGCCGATGGAAAGCCCGGCTATATTTCGACGCGGCTCAAGGTCGTGGCGGACGGCAAAATTGCTGACATCGAAATCGCGGCGGATACATCAAATCGCGTAGTGAAAGATTACGTCTGGAATCTCGATCAGAACGTGGAAAAGCCGTTAGCGCCAGCAGAACGCATTGATCGAATCTCGCTGGAGGCGTTGGCGCTGCGCTATTTTATGTCGCTGTCTACGCACGTTGCTATGAAAGCCGATTTCGATGATCGCGCGTGCAATCGCTTTCACAGCGGGATGCAGATCACAAACGCCGCGCGCAACGCCGTCGAAGGCGGGCCAGCCCGCACCTGCGTAAGCTCCGTCGAAGGCAATCCGCCGTGGGGGCCTGCCACCGAGCAACGCGTCCCCGTGATTGATGAAGAGCGCGGGATCGTGATTGGGATTACGCTGCTGCATTACCTGAAATCGCCGCGTAACTCCAAGATGTATGTGTGGGAAGTCTTCAAGGTGGTGAATGGAAAAATTATCCGAATAGATAACATCGGATTGATGCAAGACGGTCTTACAACGCTGGGATTTGTTCATTAAGCGTCTGTTTTCACTGCTTAGATTCATCATTCCGAATTTTCAAATCGGCAAAATAACCTTCCGTCCCAACGTCAACCCATAATCCAACTGCGCCGGATAAGTCAGCGCCATGTTTGAGATCATTCACAATCAACACGGGCTGTTTGGTGCCGTTGACAAAGAGTTTCGCTTTAGCACCTTTAACTTCGATTTTTAAGTCAATCCATTCATTCAGCCCGATGTCCACATACGATTCATATTCGCCGGGCGCTTCTTTTCTGAGACGGTCAAACTTGAAATCGGAAAACGAAAAATATTGCGTCGAGCGATTTCTTCTGAGTTGAATCTCAACTCTGCCATTGGTAGGCCGAACATAGATGCACTCAAATTTTGAATTGTTGTCATTGATTCTGAAGGCAAGGCCGATAAAGCCGCGAGCATCTGCGGGAGCATCTTTGAGTAACCGGCTCAACACCTTGACTTCAATCGTTCCATTTTTGAAGTTGACGCCTTTTAGTTTCGCAAACGTGGGTTCGTCAACCGCTTTCACGGCAGAGGCTTTGACAACTTGTATCGTACCCTTGCCCATGATTTTTGCAGATGACATGGACACGCTAACGGCTTCAAGTTTGGTGGTGTCGAGTTTGACGCTTTGGGCATAAGTGGACGTTAGCCCGGCCACTGCCCAAACGATGAGCAAAAGAATGAATTTTTTCATGATGAATTATCTTTCTTGCCTGACGTTGGCGGCGATTTCGCCGACGAGCAGGCATAAGTGATTAAGCGTTTGAGGGGTTGATGCCATTCGCCAATGGCATCTCTTTCACCCCGGCATAAAAGACAATGAAGACCGCAGGCGTAGCGCCGACCGTGCCGCGATGCACAGTTCTGACAGGTTCTGGGATTACCTGACCCGCCGTGAAATGCCGCTTGTTTCCGTCTTGTTCCTCCACCGTAATTTCGCCGGAAAGCACATAAGCCGCTGTCGGCATCGGGTGTTCGTGCCAACGTAATTGCTCATGCGCAGGAATGGTGATTTTCAGCACGGTGATTTCGGGAACGCCTGCGGGATAGGCTTGATATGAAGCGTTGTTCCATGACGCACTGGTACGCAACAACGTCTGTGTCGTGATTTTAGCGGCCTCGCCGTCTTCGATGTTGATGGGAAGATTGTTCATTGTTGGTGTTTTCGTTCCTCACACACCGGGCTTCAGAAACAGCCCCGCGCCGATTTTCGCAGCCTCTGAACCTGCAACCGGATGCAGGTAGTTGCGCCTGCTTTGGTCACGCTCAAACGTAATGGATTGCTCCGTAGTCTTGGTTCCGATCATTTCAAGAAAGCCTGCGTCAATGTCTTTGTATTCGAGTCGCGCGCCAGTGCCAGAACCTGCCAGCCTGCGGTTATGCGCCAGATAGCTGTCAATGACTTTGTAATGAACTGCTTCTTTAGCCTGTGCTGTTGCAGGCGCAGCTTGTTGCCCGCCACGTCCTGCGGCATCGGCTGACGCGGAAGCTCCGCCCTGTGCCGTCCAAACGTAATTGCTGTCACTCACGACATTGTTCCTGTACTCAAAGTCATTGGCAATCGCTGCCGTCCAGACGGCGCTGCCATACAAATCGTGCAGCACGCAATGGTGCATTGCGTGGCCTGTGCTACCCGGCGTCCAGTAAACCACCGAAATTTTCTGACCACGGAAAATACAATGATGGACATTCACGCCATTGCCGTGAGCAATAATGGATACGTGATTCGGCGCGATCAATTCATCGCCGACCAGCAAACATTGCGCGACTTCCAAGTCTTCCAAATCACGCCGCAGCCTGCTGATGGCATAGAGCCGCCGGATTTGTCCGGGCTTCGGACTTTCCACGACGGGGATACCAAGCACTCTCAAGCCCCGAATGGTGACGTGGCTGGTTTCAATCAGGATGCCATCGGCTACGCCGCCTAACGGGTCAGGACGTCCGTTCCAGGTTGAGCCAAGCGGCATCGTGTGAATCAAGGTCGGCATTCGTCCGACATTCCATTCCGGGTCATCGGGCAACACTTCGGCGCGAATCGTGAGGCGATTTTCTTTGGTGAACTTTCTATTCTTCGGACTGAGCAAGACAGTTTCATCCACCGAATAGATGCCTTCAGCAAGGAAGGCGGTAAACGCGCTTGTGCCTGTGCTGGCATTCACACGGCGTGCGACTTCGGGCAGCGATTTTAAGGGTGCAGCTTTGGTTCCGGCGTTGCTATCACGCCCGTTGGCAGGGTGAACATAAATGGTTTCGCTTGCCTGCGTTTGCAGCTCGCGGGCGAAAAGAATTTCCGGTCGCAGCAATGAAGCGCCTGCTCCGGCTGCGATGGCGGTTTTCAGTAATTGTCTTCGGTTGGTCATCACGGTTTTCCTCTCAAGAATTGGCGCAGCATTTGTGCGCGTTTCGATTCTTTAGACGATTGCCGTGATCCGACTGTGAAAGTTTCGCGGTGATTTTTTTGCGGCGAGGATGTTTTTTTCTTCAATCCACCCGCGCTGTGCTTCGGGCGTCGAGGGTTTCCATCAAACGGCGGGCAAAATTAATCGAGGAAGCGCGGGGCTGACTGGAACGGTGCAAGGCAAAAGCGCGTCGCGCTTCATCTACTTGTCTGACGACCGCACGCGCTTGTTGAAACGACGTAGCGTTGGCGGCGTAGTTGCAGCCATCCGCACGCACCTTGCCAGCCCGCAAGGCGGCGGGAACTTGCCGGTTGCAGGAACACGTAGCCGCATCTGACACCAGGCCACAGTGGCTTTGGGTAAACGTCAGAATTGCTGCACGCGCGGTTTGTAACCGCTTGCGGAAAAGGTCAGGCGAAATCTCCAACGCTTCGGCAGCTTCCGGCCCGGACATTTCCAAAATCTCTCCCAGCACGTAAGCCAACCGATGCGGGCGATCCAGACATTGCAGCATTCCCAACGAACAACCTACTTTTACTTCCTCAATGAGCAAAGAGTGTTCCGTCTCATCCGGGGCTTCCATTCCCAGCCCTTCGTGCAAATCTTGCGCGAACTGCTCAAAGCTCAGGTGCAATCGTTCCACCGCGCTTTTCTTCACGTCGAGGATGTAGTTTGCCGCGACGCGAAAAGCCCAGGTCTTCAGCTTGCTGCGAAAATCAAATTGCGAGAGGCGCGTAACGATACGCACCAGAATTTCCTGCGTCGCATCTTCCGCGTCCTCTCGATTGCACAACATCCGCAAGGCTAAACCATAGATGTCGTCTTGCAAGCTGCGAACAAGCGTTTCCAGCGCGTCGCGTTCTCCATCAATTGCGCACCGCGCGACAGCTTCCAGCGACATTGCATTTGACTCAGTCATGCTGGCGTTCCTTTTCCCACCTCTTAGAACGTGTACGAAAACTGCCCCTGACAAACACTTTCACCGCCGAGGCACAGAGGGCGCGCATAGGGAGCGCAGAGGGAAAACCAAGAAAAAGAAAAAACCTTCCGAATAGGCTCTGCGAAGCTCTGCGCGACCTCTGTGCCTCGGCGGTGAAAT
Organism: Blastocatellia bacterium; assembly: GCA_016789725.1. GTDB lineage: Bacteria > Acidobacteriota > Blastocatellia > RBC074 > RBC074 > JAFDVL01. Next base: position 18,561 of record JAEUQN010000004.1, read on the forward strand.
GAGGTTTTCGTACACGCTCTTAGGCAAAGCTGAAGCCCAGCTTCGTCATCGGCTTATTTCAATTTCAGTTGCACAGGGTCCCAACGAATGATTTTTTTCTTGAAATAGCTTTCGTTGCAGGCCAATGCGGGGGCAGCCGCTCTGAATCCAAATTCAGCATCTTCGACAACAGGTTTGCCCGTTCGGATAGCATCAAAGAAATTCGTGAAATGGTCTAAATGGTCGCTATAGCCAGCGGGAGGTCTGAACGTAATATCCGCTTTGGTTTTTCGGTTTTGTTGTTCGGGTGTCCACTTCGCGTCGTATTCTTTTTGCATCTCCTCCTGCATCTTTTTCGAGAACGTGAAAAGCGAATCGTAGCCACCCATCCCCGGTGCTTCTGGCAGGAGGCTATGTTTGACGGTGATGCTATTTCCTCTGACGACGATAATGCCTTCTGACCCGACTAACTGAATGATTTCTTGTCCGCCCGTACCGCTAATAAAATTCACTTGTAAGGTCATTTGGAAAGCCGCGTGTTCTTTGCTGTCGGGATATTGCAGCACGCCTGACATTACATCAGGCATATTGCGCCCGTCTTTCCAATAGCTGAACTGACCTGTGCTGTAAATGGATTCCGGGCCTTTTGAACCTGTAATCAAGTGCGAACCGCTCAACAAATGAATGAATAAATCACCCGCTACGCCGGTTCCGACTTCTTTGAACGCGCGCCACCAAAAGAATTTTTTGGAGTCATACGCCATCTTCTCCGTCGCTTCAATAAACTTATCCCAATTGGTCGTCGAGGCATCGGCGTCTTTGGGAATCGTGTATTCCCACGCCCCGATAGAGCTTTGTCTATCATAGACAGCATTGACCATATTGAGTTTGCCGATTTCACCCGCCGCCAACAATTCTTTGGCTTTGAGATAACCAAGACTACTTACCCGTTGGCTGCCGACTTGGAACACTTTCCCTGATTTTTTCGCGGCTGCCATGACGGGATAGCCTTCGGCGATTTTGTACACCATCGGCTTTTCGCAATACACATGCTTGCCCTTCGCCAAGGCGTCCAAAGTGATACGCGAATGCCAAACGTCGTGGGTACAAATCAACACGGCATCAACATCTTTCCGATCTAAAAGCTCTTTGTAATTGCGCGTCGTGTAAAGGTCGTTGCCGAATCTTTCTTTCGCATTTTCAAGCCTGCCCGTATACAAATCACAAATCCCTGCCAATTCAACGCCCGGCACTTTCAGCGCAGTATCAAGGTCCATGTGTCCTTGCACACCATAACCAATCACGCCTAACCGGATTTTGTCGTTGGGCGAGATTTTTTGTTCATAGTGCAAAATGCGTTCTTCCGCTTTTTCTCGCGCGGCAAGTGAAGCAAATGGTGTTGCGGCGGTCGCCACACTGGTTGCAGCTATTGTTTGTAAAAACTTTCTTCTTGATGCGGGATTATCGTTTTTCATACGTTTTTTTAGTTATCTGATTGATCGTTAAAGTAATTGTGTATTTGATGCTTTGAAAGCAGCTTCTCTCTTTTGGCTTTATCAGAATGCAGATCGGACGACTATTTTACAAGGGAATCTTGGCGAGACTCGAAGGTTTCCATCAGTCTCATTTCAGGCCTACTCATCTTGGCGTAGGAGGGATCGTTAACGCGCAAAAAAAACAGCCGCCTTTATTCAAAGTAGGCGGCTGTTTTCATTCAGGCTAAGTCGAGGTGATTTGTCGTTGTTGTTACGGTGCGGCAGTGCCTCCGATCATGCAAAAGTACCATTTGCCATCACGACCTTTGGCGGCTCCAAGCCCGACCGTACGAACGTCAGCGCCGATGCTAAACCAGGGGCGATAGTGCGTCTCGCTTTTCATCCAATTTTCAGGAAAGTCGAACGCCGCAGCGGGACCGCCAGCGCCTTCGCCAGCCGTTCCTATGTTGGGGGCGAAGTGTTTCAGGCGGAGGTCAAAGGTGCTTAGGTTTACCCCGTTGTAGTTGCGCGGGCCGTCATGGGTTGATCTGCCGATGGTCGCCTGATATTCGGCCTGAAACTGGCACGCTTCGTTGAGTTTCGGATCAAGGGTTAGCTCCTTGAAATAGGGCGCTGACGGATTGCTCTTGAAGACCTTTTCGCGCCCTCTATCGGTCACCGCATCGCTGCCTCCAAAATTGGAAGCGTACCGATTCCCTTTACGATAGTCGGGATTGTTTCGTCCCAGGTTGCCGAGCTTCAACATACCGTTGCGGAAAGCGGCAAGATCAACCGGCACTTGCATGTCAGGGAAGTACGAACCCGCGCGCGTCTTTTCGGCAAGCTTGAGCTGGTTGGCCTTCACTTGATCCACCAGCGGCACGGCCTCGCTGAACTTCAGATTAGGCGGTTGAGATCCCTCAGCGCGCAGCACCAGCAAATCTACTTCACGCCACGGCGTGCTGGGGTTGGGGAGGGCGGCAGAATCCAGCGCAGCAATGACAGTGCGGTCATCTTTGAGCTTGGAATTATCCTTCCACAGATTGCTGCGCCAACGTTCGCGCTTGTCATCAATTCGTATCTGGCCGGTACGTGCCGGGGAAGAGCCGTTCGTGTCCCAGGTAAAGCCCTGTTGCACGAAGGTATAAGGCTTCCCGTTAATGGTCTTCGCCACCGTTTGCCCGCCGCCGCGCTCCGTTTGCTGAAGTACCCAGGACACCATGTAATCAGGCACTCTGACGTTATAAGTGTAGTTTGTGACCGTCGGCGTTCTTTGGACGGTGGGCAGCCAGTAAGTCGGTCCAGTTGCTGGCTGATTGCCAACAGTATTGGGCTGTGGCTTAGCAGCAGGCCCCTTGGCGGTTGCATTATTTGGCGTAGCAGACCCAATAATAATCTGCGCTGGATTAGACGGGTTGGCGACGATTTCCTTGAGAAGATTGTTCGTGCCGACTTCACGAACGCGGAAAACGTGGCCGTTGTAGCCGAAGATATCAGTGGTACCGCCTGCGGCAATCTGCCGATTTGAACTTCCTTCCTTGCATTTGTGATCAACGAAATTGACGACGAAAGGCTTGCTCGTGTTATTGACGACCTTAAAATCTACCTTTTTTCCGTCCACTTCTTTTGAGCAGGCATTCTGCGCCGCAATGCTGTTGGCGGCGACCATCAGTAGCCCTAACAGCGTGATTACTGGTGCCAGTTTTCTCATCGGTTGTTTCCTCATAAAAATTTCTCTTTGTGATGTTCCCTAACGGTCACGTTCACCCGACCGGCCAAAGCCATCAGGGAAAAGTGAACCCTGATGGCTTTGCCTGTAGATGGACAATCAGCGACTGCCGCACGGGTGAAGCGTCAAGTGCGGTTGATAAGTTTGCCGGTTCCCGGTTGTGAGATTACGTCCGCTGTTACGGCTTGAGGCCTTCGCACGAGAATGTTGCGCGAGACGAAAAAATCTCTTTCATCAAGGCTTCCTGATTCGCGGGCAAGGCCCCGCCGGGAGAACCAAACCACCGTTGGATCGCCCAAGCGAAATCCTCCCCAGGCGCACCGCCGGGGAAAGTCGTCTGTATCCGCTGACCCAGTTTGTAGCGTTGGTCAATGGCGTGACCGAATTCATGGATGACCTGATCGTAGGTTCTCAGCGTGTAGTCGGCCTTGTCTGGATAATCTGCGTTGACAGTCCTGACGCCTGCCTTGCAGATCATCTGTTCTTCGATCCATAGGAGATTGTAATTGGCCCCCCCACGTACGAGGTTTCTACTATTGGAGCCTCTTCCATTCTCCCCGAACGTTTGCAGTTCCTTCATCTTATCTAGCTGGGTTCCAGGTTCTCCGTTGGTCACATAAACCAGGAAGCCGTTAAATGTGCCTCGCGGGTAGGCGGGCTTGAATCGCTTGGTGAGTTCAGTATAGACATTGGCTACGGCATTCATTGCCGAGTCACTGACTAATTTCGTTCCTCTGATCGTAATTTTGGGATCCGGAAGCTCGATGCACTTTGACCACACCGCGTCTGCCTGACACGGGGTTACATTCGCTTTTACAATCACACTAGTGACTGGGCTGATGTTTCCATCACTGGCCCATAGAATCTCGCCCGTGGCGGAAACCAACTGAAGCGCCCCGCCAAACGTGAGGTTCAGCGTGGCATTGGGTGCAGGCTTGCCCGTAGATGTCCAAAGCGCTTTTCCTTTAGCGTCATAGACTGCGAGCTTGCCGTCCGGGGTGACTTCGACGCGCGCTGACTGGGAGAAATTGTTTGTGACGGTATTCAGTCCCCAAACAAATCCGTCACCTCTAGTAGTGGCGACCACCACATTGCCGTCGTCAGCGAAAACGAGAAAGTGATTGCCCGACGGCGAAGGATATTTCACACCTTTCTTTAGGGCTGACCCGGCTGCTATTGGAAACTTAGTTGCTACCGTAGGAGAGGATGCGGCACCTATATTGCCAGCCGGTGGTGCAGTGCTGGGAGGTGCATTGACAATCGTAACTGGTTTGGAAGGATTGGCGACAATTACCTGGAGCAGCTTATTCGTGCCGACTTCACGAACGCGAAAGGCGTGACCGTTGTATGAGATGCCTTCAAATGTCTCACCGGGGGCAACCTGTTGATCTGACTTTCCTTCTTGACAGTTGGGGTCAACCCAATTGACGGTGAAAGGCTTGTTTGTTTTATTGACGATCTTAAGGTTTACTTCTTTGCCATCTATGTCTTTTGAGCAAACATTTTGTTGCGCCGCATTTGGGACACTGATGACAAAGGCAATCGCCACGATGGAAAGAACGAGAAAAATAGGTTTCATATCTCTTAAGTCTCCTGGGAAATTTTGGTGTGGGGCAATCCCCGGTAATTTCTGACAACAATTCCTCACTAGAAACGATGAGATTCGTTGCAATCATTTTGCCGGATTGCACAATGAAACGACTCATCGCCTAATCCAGAATTGATGGCATTTTGAAGGGGTCAAAATGTCTGTTTGATCTTTAGCAAACCGCCAGCGATGGCAACATTAGTTTTTTTACCCTTTTGAGTCTGGATTTTTTTCGGAGTTTTTTTGGATTTTATGTGTACCCGCAACACAACTTGATGACAAACAGATCGTCCGCTATAGTTTGGGCATCCCACGTTTGGATTTTTCGGATTTTTTTGGGAGTGTGCCGGCATTTGAACCAATGCGGAGAATTCATCTTGAGTCATCACCTGCAAGAAACAAAAGGGATTTACCGCTTTAGCATATTTCGGCTGGACGTGACGGAGCGTTGTTTGTGGGCCGACAAGGAGCAGATTTCGCTCACGCCCAAACAATTCGATTTACTTGTTTATTTTGTCGAGAATGCCGGGTACGTGATGAAAAAGAGTCAACTGCTCGACGCGATTTGGGCAGATGCTTATGTTGAAGAAGCAACGCTGGCGCGCAATATTTCATGGCTTAGAAGCAAACTCGAAGAACACACGAATGGCGAGTCGCTGATTGAGACCGTGCCGAAACGGGGCTATCGGTTTACGGCAGAAGTGGCGCGCGTTGCCGATAAGAACAATGACCCCGTCCGCGCTGAACAAACTGCGCAAACCTTTCCCGATCAGGAAACGATTGAATTGGCTGACAGCACAAGCGAAGAAAACGATGAGCAGGTGAATAGAAATGAAGAACGGGAGCAGCCATCGCGCATAACGCCAAATGTTCCCTCGCGTCGTCATCCCTTATCCACTTTTGCAATTCTCTGCCTTATTGTGATCGTTTGCGTCGCGTTCGCAGGAAGCGGTTATATGCTTTCTCAAGACGCTCCTAAAGCTGACACGCAAACGCCCAAGACTGGCACGCCAACTTCTGCGGTACGGGTTAACGCCACGATTACGATTAAAAACATTGCGGTTGATGCAACCCAACAAGCGACAGATGCCGGAATCAAAGTTCTGCCGGGAGACATCGTCATGGTCGGTGCTGAAGGGCTACATCAACCTGACACAGGACAAAACTGGACGCTTGAGGGTGATAAGGGGGCGAAAGTCTCCGGCAATCAGGCGTTCCAACAAGCCGATCCCTGGTCATTAGTCGGTTGGATTGGCACGACGGAAGCAGATCGAACAAACTATTTTCAGGTCAGTAAAACCAATCCGATCACGTCAAATAAAAGCGGGGTTCTCTATCTTGCCATCAATGACTGGCAGCAGGAATATGCCAATAATCGCGGCGGACTGCTTGTCACGGTTACCTTAACTCGTACTTTTGATATTTCTGCTGAGACTGATGATGCGCAGGGGGCTTGGGGGAATGGATTGGTAGAGCTTCACAAAGAAGATACGCTTGCCGTTACTGCCGCTGGAACGGTTTCTTATTGGCTTGGCGGAGAGCTTTATGACCCGAATGGGTCACACCACAAACTTGATGGTCTGCTGGCACCAGCGATTAATACGCGTTCTTTGATTGGAAAAATTGGCAGTCGGAATCCGTTCAAACTGGGGATGAACTACCCGCCGCAAAGGGTAGGTGCGAACGGTTGCTTATTCATCAGTGTCAATGATCAAATCACTAGACGCGGTGCTTTCAAAAATAACAGCGGCAATATTTCCGTTGGTATTGAGGTCGTGCGTTCCCCAGAAATATTTACAAATCCTATTTGACCCCCTCCAGCTAAACATCGAAGTGTTATAGCGGGAGAGGGTTCAATTCTCACCTCCACCTTTACGCAAAACTGAAGCCCTGTTTCGTGATCGGCAATGTACGAATGCGTTCGCCCGTCGCCGTGAAAATCGCATTGCACACAGCAGGCAGAATTGGCGGCAACGCGGGTTCGCCCATCCCAGTTGGCGGGTTATTGGTTTTCAGGAAATGGACTTCGATAGGCGGCGCTTGCGACATCTTCAACCACGGGTGTTGATGGTAGTTCGATTGCACGACAGCGCCGTTTTTCAGCGTGATTTCCTGCATCATTTCGCTCAGACCATCTATGACCGCGCCTTGCACCTGTGTTTCGGCGGAACTGGGATTGATGATGTGGCTGCCAACGTCAGCCGCGACCCAGACTTTATTCACTTTGATTTTTTTGTTCGCCAAGACGGTGACTTCAGCGACTTCGGCAAAGTATCCACGATGGCTGAAATGGAAGGCGACACCTTGCGCCTTGCCCTTCGGCAATTTGCGTTGGCCCCAGCCGGATTTCTCAGCGACCAGTTTGAGCACGCCCGTCATGCGCTCCGCATTCAATCCCTGCTCACGCTGACCTAACGGCAGCGGCGTTCCAGCCAGCAAATCCAAACGGAATTGCAGAGGGTCTTTACCTGCCGCGTGCGCGAGTTCGTCAAGGAACGATTGAATCACCCACGCCGTGCTGTTTGAGTAAGGCGCGCGCAAGGCTCCGGTTTTCAATCCCAACCCCATCACTGAAGATTGCACGCGATAGTTCGGCACAAAGCGCGCGGGAAATTCGCCCGGCTGAAATCCGCCATCGTGCGCGAAATTATTGCCTTCGCCATAGGCTACGAAGTGATCGTGCCACGCGACCAGCTTGCCGTCTTTATCAACTGCGCCCTTCATAAACTGGAAGCCGCCGCAGCGATAATAATCGTGTTGCATGTCGTCTTCACGCGACCAGAGCAACTTGACCGGCGCGTTGATCTGTTTAGAAATCCACGCGGCATCGAGCATGATGTCGTTATAAGCGCGCCGTCCGAAGCCGCCGCCGCCGCGCACCATATGCACCGTCACATCGCTTTCTTTTAAGCCCAACAACTGCGCTGTCGCGGTGCGTCCGGGTTGCGGAATCTGGCTGGTAGACCAAACTTCCAGCTTGCCGTCTTTGAAATGCGCCGTGCAATTTTGCGGCTCCATCGTGCCGTGCGCGATGAAAGGAATCGTGTAATTCGCCTCGACCGTTTTGATGCCATCGTTTGGCACTGACGCGCGACTAAAAACAGGATCAACATCGCCGTCTTTGCGCAGCGTTCGCATCGCCGCTTGCTTGGAAAGCTCGACTGCTTTTTTGGCGTTCTCGGCGCTGTCCTGCGTGCCCCATTTGCCCGCGTCCCATTTCACTTCAAGTTTTTCACGAGCCGACTGTGCCGCCCACCAACTGTCCGCGACGATGGCGACGCCGGATTCAAAGCCGGGGTCTTGGAACAGGTAATTGGGATAGTCGCTGGCGAGCGGTCTGCCTTCGATGATGAATGCATGCTTGACGCCTTTCATCGCTTTGATCGCATCGAGATTTGCGCTGACGGCTTTGCCACCCAACACCGGAGTTCGTTGCATCACCGCATAAAGCATCCCTGGCACGGTCACATCAATGCCGAAAATCGGCTTGCCCGTCAGGATGTCTTTGGTATCAGCACTGATCGTAGACGTGCCGATAATTTTGTAATCCTTCGCGTCTTTGAGTTTGACGGAACGCAATTCCGGCACCGGCATCGTCACCGCTTTGGCCGCGAGTTCGCCATACGAAGCCGAACGATTCGATGCCGTGTGCATGACGCGACCAGAGGCTGTCGTGCATTCAGCGACGGCTACGCCCCACGTTTGCGCGGCGGCGGCGATGAACATTTGGCGACCTGCCGCGCCGACCTGCCGCATCGCATCCCAGTTGCCTGGGGTACCTGAACTGCCGCCCGTGAATTGATTGCCGTATTTTGGATGGGCATCAGGACGCACCAAGCGCACGTCTTTCCAGTCCACATCCAGTTCTTCGGCGATCAGCATCGCCAACGTGTTGTAAATGTTCTGCCCGATTTCCGTATTCCTCGACGTCAGCGTGACGATGCCGTTCGGCGCAATCCGAATGAAATCCGTTGGGTTTAATGCGGCCTGCGGCGGCCCTTGCGCAACAGCAATTTTCGGATAAAGACCCAGCATCAAGCCTCCGCCTGCCAGCGCGGTGACCTGAAGAAACGAGCGACGCCCAATGTTTGTATTTGTGACGTTAGTTTTTTTCATGGGGTCTCCTTACTTCTTATTCGGTAACAAGCTCGCGCCCACGCGTGACGCCTTCGTTGCAGGTTTCGCAGCCTTATTCGAAGCCGTCATCTCTGCCGCCTTGTGAATCGCGGCGCGGATGCGCAGATAGGTTCCGCAGCGGCACAGATTGCCGTTCATCGCGCTGTCAATTTGCGCATCGGTGGGCTTCGGTGTTTTCGCCAACAAGGCACACGCCGACATGATTTGCCCAGCCTGACAATAGCCACATTGCGGCACATCGAGTTCCTGCCACACCACTTGCACTGGGTGCGTGCCATCAGCCGAGAGTCCTTCAATTGTCGTCACAGCCTTGTTCGCTGCCGCCGACATTGGCGTCGAGCACGAACGCATCGGCTGCCCGTTGATATGCACAGTACACGCACCGCACAAGCCCATACCGCAACCGAACTTCGTGCCTTTCAAATCAATCTCATCGCGCAAATACCACAGCAGCGGCATTTCGGGATCACCATCGAATTGTTGGTTATTTCCGTTTACTTTCAGTTTGATCATAAGTTTCTCCTCTGAGTCGCCGTTGTTGTTTAAGGTATTGCTAAAGCTATTTCCAAAGGTCTTTGCCGTTTAGCCAATCACTTAGCCAATCCTCAATTGAGGGCTTGTGAAATTTGATGATGCTTTCCATCGGTTCGCCCGGCTCTTTGTCGGAAACGCTAACCCAATAGACCGGAGATGTTTCTTGGCTACAATCAATTGCCGAATAGATAACGCATCCCCAATGACAGATTGGAAGAAATTTTTCCGGCCATTGCCATGTGAGGTCTTCGGGATCAAGTTGCCGATATACTTCAAATAAATCCGCGACTGTATGCCCTAAGTCGTCAGTGAAACCTCGCTCGACCCCCATCACACCATAGCCTGGGCCAAAACCCCCATTGGCAACATTCAAATAAATCTGTCTGAGCGTAGCGGGAATGCTAAAGTTCAATCGTTGTTCTGTCGTCGTAATATCTTTTTGACTAGCAGGAGAGAAAGCACGGAATGCGTTACCGACAACATCCGTGCTTTCTTTATTCCAGCGGAGGCGACTTGCTAACCGTTTGACTACATCATCCATCTTGTCTTTCCTTACACTTGAGTCTTACACTCTCCTGATGAAAAGCTACTTTTTCTTCACGTCGTAGCAGAGCAGCAAATCCTGATCGCGGATATAGAGTTTGCCATTGGCAATGACCGGATGTGGCCACGCTTGCTCGCGGGTGCGTTCCGGCTGCTCGAAGCGGCCACGTTCAATAAACTTCTCGCGGTTGGGTTCGATCAGGATCATCGTGCCCGACTCGGCGCGTAAATACAGCCGCCCATCCGCCATCGCCAGCGAGCCTTTCGGAGCCTGACGTTCACGCCACAACACCTGACCCGTTTTGAAATCCATACAAACCAGAAAGCCGCCTTCGTTGCCGCCTGCCGCGCCGTACAAGGCACCGTCCACAACAATCATTCCGCCGTGATGGTTGCGCATGTGGTTGGTGAAATAGACTTCGGTGGCCTTGATTTTGCCGTCGGCATCTTTGCTCAATTTGACCGCGCCGCCGCCGCCATCATACGCCGAAGAGCCGAACACCAGACCGTCCTGATAGATCGGCGTGGAGCAGGTAATCTGCGCGGCAACGGGATCGTATTGCCACAGGACTTTTCCGTCGGTGGCCGAAAAACCGCCGAGCGTTTTCGCGGTGAATTGCACGTACTGACGCTGTCCCTCGAAATCTATCGCAATGATCGAAGCATAGCTCGCGCCCGCTTCTGGGCCGCGACCAGCGCCACCACGACCGCGACCGCCCTGCTCACTGCCTGATGTTTTACGGGTAGGGACTTCGCTGCGCCAAATGACCTTGCCGGTCATTTTGTTCAGCGCCATCAGCGCCGCGTTTGGAGCGCCCGGTGAGCAGATCAGTTTGTCGTCATCTATCAGAACCGACTCGGCATAGCCCCACGTCGGCACCGCCGCGCCGTGATCTTTCACGAAATCGGTACGCCAAAGCTCTTTGCCTTCGGTCGTGAAACAAACCAGTTCCCCGAACTGCGTCATCAGATAAAGTCGGTTGCCATCCACCGTCGGCGTCCCGCGTGGCCCCGGTGGTGTCACAAAATTTCCGACTTCGCCACCGCGTCCCAATTTGGCTTTCCAGATGAGTTCGCCAGTTGCCTCTTTCAGCGCGAAAACCCAAGACGCATCGCCAACATCGCCTGAAGTGTAAATCCGGCCTTTGCTGATGGCGACGCCACCCATCCCGCTGCCGATGCCCTTGGCCTTCCACGCCAGCGGCGGCCCTTTTTCAGGCCAGGTTTGGAGCAATCCGCCCTCTTTGGAGATGGCATTGCGATCTGGCCCCTGCCATTGCGGCCAATCGAAAGTTCCTTGCGCAAAGGCTGATGTGCGGAGAAAAGCCAGCACCAGAAAAAATGCAAAATGTTTCATGAAGATAATCTCCTGTTTTATAGACCTGACTTCAGCTCAGTTGTTTTTTCAAAAACCTAATGACTTTATTTCTGATCTCATCCACGTCGTACATTGCGCCAAAGTGCGGCGCATCTTTCACAATAATTAACTCGCTCGGAACGCCGACCGCCTGAAGCCAACCGTGCAGTAATTTCGATTGTTGGTTCGGAACGAGGTTGTCTTTCTCGCCGTGAAAAATCAGAAACGGAGGATCGTTTTTATCCACATACGTGACCGGGCTGGCAATTTTGGCTAAATCCGGTCGCGCCAGTGGTGCGGCTCCGAGCAGTACCGCTTCGGGGGACTTGTGGTCGTCACTGCTTTTCAATGAAGTCAATTCTGACGGGCCGTAAAAATCTACGACCGCCTTAAAGCGAAAAGTTTTCGTTGTCTTGGGCATAAAAAACGCAGCGACGTTATTGTTCTTCGAGAGTCCCATCAGTGCAGCCAGATGCCCGCCCGCTGAAAATCCCATCACCGCGAAGCGCGTGCGATCCAGCCCGTATTTATTGGCGTTGTCATAAAGAAACGAAGCTGCCCGATTGCAATCCTGAATGAGCGCCGGAAACGCCGCTTGTGTGGCAAGGCGATAGTCAATCGAAGCCAACGCAAAACCACTGCTGACAATTTCAGCAATCGTTTTTTTCATGTAGCCCATATCGGCGTATTTATCGTTGGAAATCCAGCCGCCGCCATGCACAAAAATTACTAACGGAATTTTGCCGTTCGCCTTCACTGGCAAATACAGGTCTAACAAATGTCTGGGGTCAGCATCGTTGTTATACGGAACGTTGTCGTGAATGATCGTCCCCGGCGGAAAGACGTTGACGTAAGGATTGGGCTTCTGCCCCAGGGCAAATATCGGGTGCATTAGCACCCAGATTGCGACAAGTAGAATTTTGCTTTTCATAAGTTGGGCTATAATTTATTTCTTCTCGAAAACTTCTTTGGCTATGCCAATCGCGGTGATCGCGCTCGGCCAGCCCGCGTAAAACGCCATGTGAGTGATGGTTTCAATCAACTCCTCTTGTGTCACGCCATTGTCACGCGCCCGCGCAAAGTGAGAGCGAAGCTGATCGGGGCGATTCATCGCAATCAGTGCCGCGACCGTGACCAGACTGCGATCACGTTTGCCAAGCTGTGGACGCTCCCACACATCCGCATAAAGCACGTCATCGGTAAGCTGCGCCAGCTTGGGAGAAAAGTCGCCGATTGCTCGTTGAGACGGTCGCGGTTGCTGATTGGATACAGCATTAGGCGCGGCTGACCCAAGTAGCAACGTTGCTGCCTGCGCTTGAATTGGTGCGCTGTATTGCGCATCGCTGACCTTTTCCATCCAATCAACGCGCTTGCCGTCGCTCTGTTGTTCGGTCAGAGCAATGTGCGTCATCCGGTCAGTAGCGGTTGCGCCGTGCCAGTGCTTCACGCCCGGCGGAGTCCACACAACATCGCCCACTTTGATTTCCTGCTTCTCCCCGCCTTCCTGCTGCACCCAGCCCGCGCCCGTCGTCACAATCAGCGTTTGCCCCAGCGGATGTGAATGCCAGGCAGTGCGCGCGCCCGGCGCAAAAGTCACACGACCAGCAGCAAGGTGCGAAGGTGCAGTTGCCTCTTGCAGGAATTCGACTCCGACCAACCCCGTGAAGTTTTCGGCCTCCCTCATCTGCGGTGGTGGCGCACTGTTGCGCGTGATGCTAATTGTCTTTGACACTTGCGAGACGGCACCATTCCTTGCTGTGGCCCCTGCCTGATTGGTTTGGCCGTTCGTTTTGGAAGGTGCTGAAGCGAGCAAAGAAAACAACATAACCGTTGCGGCGAACAGTTTCATTTTTGTCCTTTCGATTCTGATTGGTTTGGCTTAGCGACCGACTAGTTTTTGTAGAGCTTCCGGGTAGCGTGCGCCTTGCACGGTTATTTGCGCCGTAGCCTCATCAATTTCGCGCAAGTCATCCGGCGTCAGTTCTACCGCAGCGGCTCCATTGTTTTCCTGCAAGCGGTGTAGCTTTGTGGTGCCTGGAATCGGCACGATCCACGGTTTTTGCGCCAGCACCCAGGCCAGCGCGATTTGCGCAGGGGTGGCATTTTTTTGCGCTGCGACCTTGACAATTAAATCCACCACGGCCTGATTCGCTTTGCGCGCCTCAGGCGAAAAGCGCGGCACAATATTGCGGAAATCCGTGCTGTCGAACGTCGTGTTTTCGTCAATCTTGCCCGTCAGGAAGCCTTTGCCGAGTGGACTAAACGGAACGAAGCCGATGCCAAGTTCTGCGAGCGTCGGCAGGATTTCTGCCTCCGGTTCGCGCCACCACAAGGAATATTCGCTTTGTAGCGCGGCCACGGGCTGAACGGCGTGGGCACGACGGATCGTTTGCACGCCCGCTTCCGACAAACCGAAATGCCTGACCTTGCCTGCTTGAATCAAGTCCTGCACCGCTCCAGCGACGTCTTCGATGGGGACGTTCGGGTCAACGCGGTGCTGATAGAACAGATCAATCACATCCGTCCTGAGCCGCTTGAGCGAGGCTTCGGCCACTTCTTTGATGTGTTCCGGTCGGCTGTCCAATTCACTCCATCGTCCACTGCCATCGGCAGCAGGTTTGAAGCCGAATTTAGTGGCAATCACGACTTGGTCACGGACGGGCGCGAGAGCTTCGCCGACGAGTTCTTCGTTGGTGAACGGGCCGTACACTTCAGCCGTATCAAAGAACGTCACGCCTTCCTCAACGGCTGCGCGGATGAGGGCAATGGCTTCCTGTTTGTCGGTGGCTGGCCCGTAGCCAAAGCTCAATCCCATACAGCCCAGCCCGATGGCTGACACTTCTAAAGTGCTGTTTCCAAGTTTGCGTTTTTGCATAGTTCCTCCATTTGTACCCTATTGTTTGAGTTGTATTCTAAGGGCTTCGGGATTGGGAGCGATAAGACGATACTCGCAAATGATTGTACAATCCTGCAAAAAAACGGTGCGCAGCGTGCAGATGGAAATCAAAGAGGCTAAGATAAATTTATGAATCCAAATGAAGCAAAACGTGAAGCGCAAAGGGCAAACAGCAACCGCGAGGAACTGGTTGAGCGAATCGCACGAGTACTTCCCCAAAACGGAATCCTGGATGTCTCTACCAGCTTTCGCCTCGCTCGTTCCTCCTGCCCGACGGAGCCGATTCATTCCCTGTATCAGCCTGCCTTTTGCGTGGTCGCCCAGGGCCGCAAACAGGCGCTTTTGGGCGATGAAGTCTTCCGCTACGATTCGGGACATTACTTGATTTACACGGTTGACTTGCCGCTCACCTTCCAAGTGGAGGAAGCCTCAGAGGAGCGACCATATTTGGGCTTCCGGCTCAACCTGGATTCTGCGCTCGTCGCCTCGGTCATGATGGAATCCGGTATTCAGCCGAAAAAGGGCGACGCGAGCCTGAAGGCGATGGACGTCAGCCCGATGGACGCCAATCTGCTGGACGCAGTAGTTAGATTAGTCCGGCTGCTGGATGCGCCCAGTGAATACAAGGCCCTCGCCCCGCTCATCACCAGAGAGATCATCTTTCGGCTTTTGGCAGGAGGGCAGGCCGCACGGCTTAGTCATCTTCTGGCGTTAGGAGCAGACACACACCGCATTTCCAAAGCGATTGGCCATTTGCGCGAACACTATGATGCGCCATTGAAAATTGAACATATCGCGCGCGACCTTGGCATGAGCGTTTCCGGCTTCCATCATCACTTCAAATCCGTCACGGCCATGAGTCCGTTGCAGTTTCAGAAACAAATCCGATTGCAGGAAGCGCGCCGCCTGATGCTCGGCGAAGACTTGGACGCCGCGAGCGCCGGGTTTCGTGTGGGCTATGAAGACCCCGCCTACTTTAGCCGCGACTACAAAAAGCTGTTCGGCGCACCGCCACAACGTGACATCGCCCAGCTTCGTAGCAACCTTGAACTGTAAGGTTGAGTGTTGTAATCGTAATTTCTCCTTATTGATTCTGGGCTGACCAAAAACGTTTCGTATCCAACCAGTGGGACAAGGCGTGCAAGCGGCGATTGAAGCGCGAGACACTCAAACTCCGGTGCCTATAGTCCAACTCGCGCAAGACCAGCAGGGACCGCTCGTGATGGTTTTGAAAGTAGCGCGCTGCCACGACACTTCGGCCTCACAGCCATGCGCGCTTGGCGTCCACTTTGGGTGCAGAGTTCGTCTAATAACAAAGACCGTTATCATCCATTCCGCGTCCATCAGTTCCGCCTGAAGATGTGGTTTTGTTCACCAACATTTCAGAGATCATACCTCTGGGCGCAAACTAGCAATCATGGTAAAGATACGCTCACCATTTCCGCACCAGGATTGACCGCGCCGGTGCCGGAACCAGCCACGCTATTGTTATTGGGAACAGGCCGCGCTGCGCATCAGACAGCGGCGCGGTAAGCGGAGATAAAGTCACCCAAACCAGTATCCAGCCATGATTGCAACAGCATCGCGTCTATCGCAGCGCAGCGTTCTCTAATGCGACAGACCGGCAAGGCCTCGGTCAAGGGGAAGAGCCTGTGATTTGCATTTCTTTCGAGTCATCAATTCGAGTGGCGAATCCATCGCAAAATATTTCAGGCAAGATGGCAGATTTGTTTTGCCAAACGCGCCTGTAGAAATAGAGGAACGATTGCTTTGAACTTCTTGAACTCAGAGAAAAGAAAGGACGCTGAAATGAGATTATTATTCGCTCCAAAGATTTTTTCTCACGCCAGAATGGCTCTGTTCGTCAGCATTTTCGTAGTCATCTTCTGCGCAGAACTCAAGGCAGTGGCTGTCACAACCAGCTTACAACCACCAGGGCAACTATGGACGTTTGAGATGTTGTTTGACAATGCGAATGCCGCGATAGGGTTTCCCTTTTCGGCGTTTCCCGGGCTGAACGGTTCCGACAAAACCAAATTTGTTTCAGACCAACTGATCAACCAACACGAATTAATTCATCTAACAGCCTTTCTGGAGGGACAATTACAGATTATGATCCGTTTCATGCCGACCCTCACGGAACTAGGACAACAACAGGTCAATAACTGCAAGTTTTTGCTCCAGCGATTTTATCGAATTGCATCGGCAACCGATAGCAAGGGGAGCCAAGCCATTAGTCTGACCGATATTGAAAAGCTTTTTGCGCCACCCAGCCCAGAAAAAAATCGTACAGGTGATCATTCCTCAAACCACATTCAGCAGAGGTAAGGCTTGTGGTGGCGGTGCCAGGTTTGATGTGATTGAGAGCGTAAGGTTTTATAGCGTGGGACAGGCCGCAACGGCGGTGTAAGCCATCAACTTACACCGCCGTTTTTAGCCTTCAAGCCTTTGATAGTCTTCCAGCGTATTCACATTCAGGAGTAAGCGCTTTGCGTTTGGCAAGTGAGCGTACTCGGCCAAGCTCACCTCCCGCGTAGAAACGCGTTCTTGCAGCAAGCGCGCTTTCAATTCATCTGCTGCGAGCATCGCCGAAATTGGCGGTAAGCAAGTCGCGGCATAAATCGCAGCGAGCATCTGCGGGCGTCCAGTCTCATCCAGCGGCACCGTCAGATCACCTTTTTCTGCCTGATGAATTTGTGCCAGCAATCGCAAAAACTCTTCCGACAAAAACGGCAAATCACAGGCCAGAATCAGCGCCGCCTCCCCTTCCCCACCTTGCCGCAGCGCCGTTTCAATACCGCCCAATGGCCCGCGATAATTGTGCAGATCGTCAATCACTTCGGCCTGCCAAGCAGCGGCCAGTTGCTGATACTGCGCCACGTTCGGAGTTGAGGGATTAATCACAATTGCCAATCGGTCAGCAACAGCCCGCGCCGCCGTCAGAACCTGTTCGATCATCGGACGCCCGTCTATGGTGAGCCAGGCTTTGTCCTCGCCCATCCGCAAACTGCGCCCTCCGGCTTGAATTGCTACAATCATTTCGGAACTCCGTAACAGGATATGTTATATTTCTCGCCGTTCAGACGTTTTACTTCTGAATCATACAACGTTCGGCCAAGAGGTAAACATTGTGCTTATGAATCGCCTGATTTTATTGCTTCTGCTCCTTGGATTGACTTTTACGACGTTCGCTCAAACTGCGACTCCAAACAATCCCAGCTCCAAAACCCAAAATCCAAAATCCACGGAGTTTTATCCACTCTCGCAAATCCGCAAAGGACAACGCGCCACGGCTTATACCGTCTTTGAAGGCAACGAGCCAAAGGCCTTTGAGTTGGAAGTGCTGGGCGTTTTGGAAGGCTTCAATAGCCCCAAGCAAAACGCGATCATCGTCAAACTGATTAGCCCGGATACCGACCGCACAGGCGTCTTTGCCGGGATGAGCGGCAGCCCTGTGTACATTGATGGCAAGCTGGTCGGTGCCATTGCCTTTGCGTATCAATTCTCCAAAGAAGCTATTGGCGGCATCACACCGATTCAGGACATGGTAGACATCTTCGAGGTCAAACAAGGCGGCAATCCATCGCCCTCGCAACCGCGTTCGATTTCATTTTCGGAGCTTTCTTTTAATGAAAATTCACGGGCGTTTTCTGAGTTTGTGAATCCGCCGAAGTCTGCGATGACCAGTGTTTCCGGCGTCAACGCGCCCGTGCTGAAACCAATTGCAACGCCGCTGGCAATCACTGGCGTGGCCCCTGAAATCATTGAACGGTTCGCTCCACAGTTTCAAGCGCTGGGCTTGCTGCCGGTTGCCGGGGCAGCGGGCGCAGCACCGATCACAGAACTCAGCAAAGCCAATGGCAACACGCTCAAGCCCGGCTCAACCATTGTAGTTCCACTGGTACGCGGCGACATGTCACTCTCCGCTTCCGGCACCGTCACGCATCGAGACGGCAATAAAATTTATGCGTTCGGGCATCCGTTCTTGTCCGTCGGCGTCACCGAATGGCCGATGAATGAAGGCGAGGTCGTGATCGTGGTGCCAAGCGTGGCGAACTCCTTCAAGCTCGCCAAACCAACCGCGATGGTCGGCACCATGCGCGGAGATCGTTCGACGGGCATCTTTGGCGAACTCGGCATTGCGCCCACGATGATTCCGGTGGAAATCAATTTGAAAACCAGTCGCGGTGAAAGCAAAAACTATCAATTTGAAATCGTCAATGACCGCTTTCTATCGCCATTGCTGATGCAAATCACGACGCTCTCGACCTTGACGGGCAGTGAACGGCAAATCGGCGACGCGACCTTGCAATTGCAATCGCGCATCAAGCTCAAAGGCCAGGAAGAAATCAAGCTGGAAAACCGTGTTTCGTCCGGCAATGCAGCAATGGCCCTGACCTTCGCCGCGACCCAACCTATCAGCGCGATTATCAACAGCGGCTTCAAAGATCTGCGCATCGAAAAGATCACGCTGGATGTCGCCTCACGCGACGTGCGCAGTACGGGCAAGCTCGAAAAACTCTGGGTAGATCGCACCGAAGTCAAACGCGGTGACAAGCTGATGCTGCACGCGTTTGCGCGCACCGAAGGCGGCGGCGAATACGTCGAACGCATTGAAATACAAATTCCCGAAGACGCACCGCTCGGCAATCTACAACTAATGGTCGGCGATGGCGCAGCGGTGCAGGCATCCGAGTCACGCACCGGCTTCGTCCCGAAATCCATTGACCAACTCGTGCGCGAAATGAACCGCATTCGCAAAGCAGATCGCTTGTACGTGCGCCTGTCCCGCTCCGACAACGGAGCCGTCATCAACAACGAAGAAATGCCGAACCTGCCACCGTCGGTGCTGGCGACGTTAGGTTCAGAGCGCACGACAGGCGGCTATGTTGTGACTCGCTCGGTGACGGTGTTCGAGAAAGAATTGGCTCCGGCAGAGTTTGTGTTGTCAGGATCGAAGTCGCTGACGGTGAATGTGGTGGAGAAGTAATGAACCCAATAAAACGTACAACACATCCGCACATCGTCAAAATTCCTGGCGTCTGTGGCGGAGCGGCGATTATCGAAGGCACACGACTTGCCGTTTGGCATATCGTTGGCTACTACTACAAAGTAGGCATGTCGGTGGAAGCGATCTTGAGTGATTGGGATTATCTGACACCCGCACAGGTGTTTGATGCGCTGGCCTATTACCATGATAATCGGCAAGAGATTGATCGGCTGATCCGAGAGAATAGCTACGAATATTGGAAAGAGTCTCAATTCAATGTCGCTGCCTGAAGCCCCGCGTTTACATCTAAACGAAAATCTGTCACCACGCTTAGCTGAACAATTGCGCAAGCATGGTTTTGATGTGACCACGTCACACGAAATGGATATGCTGGCCGAACCAGACGACGTGCAATTGGCGTTTGCGACGGCAGAGCAACGCGCTATTGTCAGTTTCAATGTCCGCGATTTTGCCCCGCTCCACGATGAATACCAGGCCGCAGGCCGGGAGCATTGGGGCATGATCTTTTCCACGCAGGAACCTCTCAACATTCTATTTCAACGTTTACTACGGCTCCTGAATGCTGTGTCAGCAGAAGATCTGAAAAATCAGATTCGCTGGCTCAATGAATTTCAGTAATCCATCTACGAACTTCTGCAAGCAAATGAAAAAAATCTTTACGCTTACTTTTCCCCTTATTTTTGCCTCTGTCATCTTTGTTACCGCCTTTGCGGGCGGCCCGGTGTTCTGGCGTGTCAGCACGCGCGCGGACATTGAACGCGGGGATGCGAATGGCGTTTCGATTGCTGACAACGGCGCGTTGACGCTGGCTCCGGCGTTCACGGAAGTCTACGACACGAAGCAGGCATACGTGTGGGCTGCGGTCGCCGACAACGCGGGCAATGTCTATCTCGGCACGGGACACGAAGGGCGCGTTTTCAAAGTGGATGCGACGGGTAAAGGTTCCTTGCTCTACAAAACCAGCGAGCTTGATGTGATGGCGCTTGCGGTGGATGCCAGCGGCAATGTGTATGCGGGGACTGCGCCCGATGGCAAAGTTTACAAGATCAACTCACGCGGCGAAGCGTCGGTGTTTTTTGAGCCGAAGACGAAATACATTTGGGCGCTCGCGTTCGATGGGCAAGGGCGATTGTTGGTCGGCACGGGCGACAAAGGCGCAATCTATCGCGTAACGCCCGATGGTAGAGGCTCCGCGCTGATTCGCACGTCGCAAGCGAATATCACTTCGCTGAAAGTCGAACCAAACGGCAACATCATCGCGGGCACTGATCCCGGCGGTTTGGTGCTGCGCATTTCGCCCGAAGGCAAAGCGTTCACGCTGTTCGATTCGGCGCAAAAAGAAATCCGCGAAATCGTGCTCGGCAAAGACGGCAACGTCTACGCGCTCGCATTGGCAGAATCGGCAGGCGGCGGTTCAAGCAATGCCGCATCAGCATCGTCTTCGTCATCCGCTGCGCCCATCGTGCTCAGTGCCGACGAAGGCGTGACGGTCACGATCAGCGACATTCAGGTGTTGGATTCCGGCTCGTCATCCGGTGCGACTACGACAACGGCAAGTTCCGGCGCACAGGCCAAAAGCGCGCTCTATCGTATTGACGCAAACGGCGTGACCGATGTCGTGTGGAGTTCCAACGACATCACGGCATTCACCGCCAACATTGACGACAACGGACGTGCGTTAATCGGCACAGGACAGAAAGGCCGGATTTACAGCGCGATGCTGCACGGCAAACCGTCGTTGCAAATTCAATCCAGCGAGGCGCAAACGTCGCGCATCGTTCGCACGAATGCGGGCCAGCTTTATGTCGCTTCGTCAAACCTCGGCAAACTTTTCAAACTTGGCGGCAGCACGGTTGCGAGCGGCACGTACATTTCATCCGTGCGCGATGCCAGCACCGTTGCCACTTGGGGCCGCGTGAATTTCGTGGGCGAAGGCGACATCGAAGTGCAAACCCGCAGCGGCAACACCGCGAATCCCGATTCGACCTGGAGCGAGTGGTCAGCCGGAATCAAGACCGCCGACGGCGGCGCGATTGCCAGTCCGCGTGCGCGCTACCTGCAATGGCGTGCGACCTTAAAAGGCGTCTCCACCAAACTGCGCGAAGTCAACGTGTCGTATCTACCACGCAACCTCGCACCGCAACTCACGTCGCTGACGTTGACACCCGCTGGCGTAGCATTGCAGCCGCTGCCACAACAACCGCCCGATTCTGGCATCGAACAAGCCGGTCTTGATCCTGCGATTTTTGGCCTCTCGACCAACCTGCCACCGCGCAAGTTCTATCAAAAAGGTGCGATTTCGTTGCAGTGGACAGGCGAAGACCGCAACGGCGACAAACTGGAATATGCCGTGTTTTATCGCGCGGCGAATAGCACCGATTACTTCCCGCTCAAAACTGGCATCACCGAAAACTACTTCACCGTAGACGCGAACGGCTTGCCCGATGGACGCTATATTTTCAAAGTCGTCGTCAGTGATGGTCAGTCAAATCCCGGCGCGATGGCGCTCACAGACGAAGAAGAAACCGAGCCGATTGAAGTAGACAATTCCGCGCCCGTCGTAACCGCTGGCACGCCGCAAGTCTCCGGCACAACCGCCGAAGTCACGTTCCAAACCGAAGACAAAACTTCGATCATTCGCCGCGCCGAATATCAAGTGGACGGCGGCGAGTGGAAGCCTGTGTTTCCAACCGACGGCATCGCCGATGCACGCCGCGAGGAGTTCAAGGTTTCAGTCACATTGCCGGATCGCAAACCGCACGTGATCGCGCTGCGTGTGTTTGATGCGAATGCGAATGTTGGAAGTGCGCAGGTGGGCGTGAAATAGTGATAAAATGTGGCAGGAGAAGTAACCGATGACAGAAAATCTAAAGACTGCGATCAACGTCGTAACGCAACTAACGCCCGACGAGCAATTAGAATTGATTGCCACAGTTTCACGCGCACTCCAGAAACGATTCCCTACAGCACAGCAGTCTGTTTCGGGGCAACCGCCGTCGGCAGCAAAGGCCATTCCCTCCACAGTCAGACGCACTCCACCCATGCAACAACTGTCCCAATTGAAAGCCGAGTTTTGGCCTGAAGACGAAACCGCTGACGACATCAACAATTTCGTGGAGCAGCAACGAAAAGACGATTTACGAAGAGAATTCAATGAATATGGTGCTGCTTGATACCAACATTGTTTCTTACCTTTTCAAAGGCGACAGTCGAGCGGATCAATATGCCCCGCACCTGCTCCAGCAGGAATTAGCCATTTCGATGATGACTGTAGCAGAGTTATTTCAATGGGCAGGAATACGCAATTGGGGAACGGTGCGAATCGCCCAGTTAGAGGCGCTACTGAACTCATATACGATCTTGCCGAGTGATTTGGAAACCTGTCGTAGCTGGGCAAATGTTCGCGTCGAACGCCACAATCTGGGACATCCGATTTCGCCTCAGGATGCGTGGATCGCAGCCACTGCATTGCGTTATGGAGTAAGTCTCGTCACACATAATCCAAGCGATTTTCAAAAGATTACAGGACTTTCAGTCATCACTGAAGCTACCTAAAAAACTAGAGGCCAGAAATGGTCTTTCTGGCCTCTGGCTTAATCCTGACTCAAGCTCAGATTACTCGTCATCATCGCGCAATTTCTCTAACACTGAAAAATCTTCCAGCGTCGTCGTATCGCCTGCGACTTTGCCGCTCGCAGCCAATTCGCGCAACAAGCGCCGCATGATCTTGCCTGACCGCGTTTTGGGCAGCATGTCCGTGAAGCGAATGTCGTCGGGTTTCGCAATCGCGCCGATTTCTTTCGCTACGTGATTGCGCAATTCGTTTTTCAATTCGTCACTTCCCTGCCGCCCGCCTTCCAGCGTCACGAAGGCCACTATCGCGGAGCCTTTCAAATCATCAGGTCGTCCCACGACGGCGGATTCCGCGACCATCGGATGCGAGACAAGGGCGCTTTCGACTTCAGCAGTGCCGAGGCGATGGCCAGCGACGTTCAGCACATCATCCACGCGACCCATAATCCAGAAGTAGCCGTGATTGTCCTTGCGTGCCCCGTCGCCAGCGAAATAATAGCCGGGGATTTCTGACCAATACTGTTGTTTGTATCGCTCATCGTCGCCCCAAATCGTGCGCAACATTCCTGGCCAGGGTTGTTTGATAACCAGATAGCCGCCTTCGTTCGCGCCGCAACTCTTGCCTTCTTTTGTGATGACATCAATCGCAATGCCGGGAATCGGGCGTGTCGCTGTTCCCGGAACCGTTGGCGTCGCACCCGGCAGCGGCGAAATCATGATGCCGCCGGTTTCGGTTTGCCACCACGTGTCTACAATCGGGCAATGGCCTTTGCCTATCGTTTGGTGATACCACATCCACGCTTCGGGATTGATCGGTTCGCCCACTGTGCCGAGCAGGCGCAGCGTTGTCAGATCGTGCTTGAGCACCCACTGCTCGCCCCATTTGATAAAGGCGCGAATCGCAGTCGGCGCGGTGTAGAAGATGTTCACCTTGTACTTGTCAATGATCTGCCAGAAGCGATCCGGGTTCGGCCAATTCGGCGCGCCTTCGTACATCAAACTCGTCGCGCCGTTCGCCAGCGGGCCATAGACAACATAGCTGTGCCCCGTCACCCAACCGATGTCCGCCGTACACCAATAGACATCTTCGTCTTTGAGATCAAAAACCCATTTCGTAGTCAGCGCGGCTTGCGTCAAATAGCCGCCCGTCGTGTGCAGAATACCTTTCGGTTTTCCAGTCGTGCCCGACGTGTACAAAATGAAGAGCGGATGTTCGCTGTCGAGTTGTTCGGCGTCGCATTTGTCATCCACAATTTCCATCATCTCGTGCCACCAGTGATCGCGCCCCGGCTGCATCGTGATTTGCGAGCCAGTGCGTTTGTATACAACGCACGATTGCACGGTCGGCGTATGATGCAACGCTTCATCCACTGCGGGTTTGAGCTTCACTTCACTGCCGCGCCGCCATCCGCCATCCGCTGTCACGACCAACTTACAACCGCAATCGTTGATGCGATCTTTCAGCGCGTCCGCTGAAAAGCCGCCGAAGATAATCGTATGCGTCGCGCCAATCCGCGCACACGCCAGCATTGCAATCGCCAACTCAGGAACCAGCGGCATGTACAACGCGATGCGGTCACCTTTCTGCGCGCCGAGTTTCTTCAGCACGTTCGCAAACTTGCAGACTTCGGTGTGCAATTGTTGATACGTCAGCGTGCGCGTATCGCCCGGCTCGCCTTCCCAAATGATCGCCGCCTTGTTGCGCCGCCACGAAGTCAGATGCCGATCCAGACAGTTGTACGCGACATTCGTTTTGCCGCCGACGAACCATTTCGCAAAAGGCAAATTCCACTCCAACACCGTGTCCCATTTCTGAAACCAGTGCAGCGATTCCGCGTGCTTCGCCCAATAACTTTCCGGGTCAGCTTCAGCTTCGGCATAGAGGCGTTCGTATTCGTCCATGCCTTTGATATGTGCTTGCGAGACAAATTCTTCGGAAGGTGGAAATAAACGTGATTCGTTGAGGACAGATTCAATCGTAGTTGATTCAGACATTGTAGAAAGACCTTTCAGTTTGAAATCAAAAGCGGCTCGTCGCAAATCAAAAGGCAAATATCAAAAGGCAAACGGCAAAAGTTCATAAAGCACTTAAAACAACTGAAGACAAAATCAAAAGAAAAATAAAGTGCCGACCTTTTGCCGTCAGTTGCGACTGTTTGAGATTTGCCTTTTGCCTTTTGATTTTGTGTGAAGCCTTTGCTTTCATCGCTAATGCGATGTTGCTTTTTCTGCGCCGAGGCCCGTGTTCGCGCGCACATTCAATTCGTCATATTTCGCTTCAGCCGCTGGTTCGCGTCCAAGCATCGTTCCAATGATCGCGCCTAAAAAGCCCAGCGGGATGCTAATAATCCCAGGATTTTCCAGCGGGAAAATCGGATTCGTTTTCATAACGCTTGGGCTAATAGAAATCAAGATCAACGACGCCAACAAGCCTGTCGCTAACCCCCCGACTGCCCCTTTGGTATTGAAGCGTTTCCAGAACAGCGAGAGCACGATGACCGGCAAGTTCGCTGAAGCGGCGACGGCAAAGGCCAGGGCAACTAAAAACGCAACGTTTGCGGTTGGCCCCAGTGCAATCGCTATCGCCATCGAAATTCCGCCTACCACAAAAGCCGTGATTTGCGCCACGCGGACTTCTTCGCGCGCCGTCGTTTCTTTGCCATGCTTCAAAACGTTCGTCCAGAAATCATGCGCAAACGACGTCGAAGCCGAAATCGTGAGCCCAGCGACGACCGCCAAAATCGTAGCGAATGCAATCGCCGAAATAAACGCAAAGAACACATCGCCCGCGATCACTTTTGCCAGCAACGGCGCACTCATATTCGTGCCGCCGTTTTGGGCAATGAAATCGCGCCCGACAATCGTCGCCGCGCCAAAGCCAAGAAACGTCGTCAGGATATAAAACAGCCCGATGATCGCCATCGCCCAAACAACACTGATGCGCGCGGTCTTCGCGTCCGGCACCGTGTAAAAGCGGATCAAAATATGTGGCAATCCAGCCGTGCCAAAAATCAGGGCGAGGCCCAGCGAAATCAAATCCAGCGCGCCGTACGGTGGTTTGTAGCGCAAACCCGGCGTCAAGAAATTCTGCGTCACCAAGTTGCCGGAAGCGTCGTGATATTGCACGTTCGCTACGGCATTGAAGAAATTGCCGAAGCTGAAGCCGAAATGTTTCAGCACCAGAAAGCTCAGCAAAATCGTGCCGCTCATCAACAACACGGCTTTGATAATCTGCACCCACGTCGTCGCCAGCATTCCGCCAAACACAACGTACACGATCATCAAAAGACCTACGCCGATCACTGCGGTTTGAAAGCTGATGCCCGAATCTTTCAGCAACAACGACACCAGCGCGCCTGCGCCAACCATCTGCGCGATCATATAAAACGTGCTGACCGTCAACGTACTCAACGCGCCCATCGCTCGCACGGGTCGCGGTGACAAGCGATACGCCAGCACATCCGCCATCGTATATTTGCCCGCGTTGCGCAACGGTTCCGCCACGACTAATAGCACCGTCAAATACGCCACCAGCCAGCCGACCGAATACATAAAGCCGTCGTAGCCCGAAAATGCGATCAGCCCCGCGATGCCTAAAAACGAGGCCGCGCTCATGTAATCGCCCGCGACGGCCAAGCCGTTTTGCCAACCGGTAATCGAACGCCCGGCGGCGAAATAGGCACTTGATCCCGACGATTTTCTCGCGGCCCAATACGTTACGCCCAGCGTGATAGCAATGAAGATCAGAAACATCAAAAGTGCTGCGGACATGAAATCTCCTGAAAGAATGTGGCGCGATTTGCCAAATCGCATTACTTGCGAAGCTTGCCAATAATCTTCTCTGCCAGCGCGTCAAAGCGTCCGGCTTTTTTCACGTAAATGGCGGCCAATATCCACGCCATAAAAAATTGCGAGAGCGCGAATAAATACGCCAGATTCACAACACCGAAGATTTTCGTCTTCATCAACTCTGGGGCGTACCCCACCAACACCAGCAACGCGAAGTAATACACGATGAAAAAAATCACGGCGGGCAAAATGAATTTGCGCTTCGTGACGACCAACGTTTTGAAGTCGTCCGTGTTTGCGATGTGTTCCCAGTCTTGGGGCGTCAGCTCTTCTTTCTCAGCCATTGAGAGGTACTCCACTTGATCAGATTTGAATTACAGGAATGCGTATCTACGGCGGGCATTATAGGCGAAGGCGCACAAACACAAAAGGTGACACCGTGATTGGTGTCACCTTTACGAAAGCGAATGACTTTGAAGTGCCAGACTCCTAATCCGCTTTTTTCGCCCAGCGCGCAAACAAGTTCCGGCGGCTTTCCAGAATTTGTTTGGCCTTTGGCTGTTTCATCGCCAGTGTTTCCAGATGGGCCATATAGCTGGCTTCGCCAAACATTTCGCGCACTTCCGCAATGAATGGTTCAAGTTTGGAAAAAACGCCAAGGTATTCGCTGCCAGCCTCAGTGAATAGTTTTTCATCAATGCCACCATTGTTCACGAATGACGCCGCCATATCCCAGTATGATGTAATCATTCGGTAATACGCGCTCGGCTCTTGTCCGCTGAGCATGAGTTTCGCAATGTCGGCTGCACTTTGTGGCTGAAATTCGGTGAAGTACCACACGCGCGCGGCGCGCATCTTTTCCTCACGGCGCAGTTCATAAAGTTTCAGAATAGCCAGTACATCCTGTTGTTTCGATTCCATGTGATGAGTCCTTTCATTGTGCTTGAGTCGTGGTTTTCAGACTTGCCAGCAACGTGCGGCTGGATGAGTTTATCAACGCGCGGCACAGTTTCAGATTTTCATTCGCGGCTGTCAATTGCCCGTTCGATTGATATAGCGCCAGCTTGAATTCGCTCACAGCTTCATCGTAGCGGCCCCGCAAGGCCAGCAGTACGCCCAAATTGTTATGTCCGCCGGGAAACGCTTTGCCAGTGTATTTGATCGCCTGTCGCAGCTTTTTTGCCGCTGTCTCCTGATCGCCTTCGCGCGCCAGCAATAACGCCCATTGAAAAAGCGCTTCAGCATCGCGTCCGCCTGATGCTTCGACTGCCTGCGCAAAGGCGATTTGAGCTTCCTTCCAATCGCGTAGCTCATTTAACACGAGACCGAGGGCAAAAGAAGCTTTCACGTAATGCCCGTTTTTCAGATGGATTGCGGCTCGATAGGAAGCAACCGATTCTTTCAACTGTCCCAACTGATGATAACAAACACCCATATTGAAATGAGCTATCGGCTGATATTCGTGCGACCACGAAGCGACCACACGATACTGCGCGATCGCCATTTCGTACTGCCCCAACCCGAAGAACCGATTCCCTTGTTCCAAGGCGTTGTCGCCGCTCTGTGCGTGCGCCGCAACCAACCCCACAAATGCGAAAAGAGAAAGAAACACATAAGCTTTGAATGTTGACACATTTCCTCCAGGTTCATGTTGTTCTTGTTCGATTGGTGGAAAGTGTAAAAGACAATGATTGCGGCGTCTTTCGACGGCTTGCTAATTTTTACGCGAGCTTGCGGTGATGTTTTGAGATGGTTCGACCAACGGGCAGGCGCAAGATTTGCCGGACACGCAATTGCCAACTGACCTAAAATCAACACTCGCCAGACGCGGCTCACAGGTCAGCATCTGGCGAGTGGTTGTTTTCGATAGCTTCAAAGCTAGTTGGCTATTCTTTCAAAATAAAATCAGAAATATAACCGCGCCGCGAATTGCACCTGGCGCGGGTCTTCGGTAGTCGTAATCACGCCAAAATTCGCGCCGCCCAATGTGGTTCCGGGCGCTTGGAAATTCGCGCGATTGAGCAGATTGAACGCCTCCGCACGAATTTGCAATTTCGTATGCTCCGTAAATTTGAAATCGCGCTGCAACGAAAAGTTCGCCGCCAGATAACTGGGGCTGCGCAAATCGGGCAACGTGCGCGGCGTGTTGCCAAAGCTGTAGGGTACAGGCTGCGCGAACGCCGTCGTATTAAAATATTGCTTGATGCGATCCGCTTTGGAACCGCTGCTGACAAGGTAGTTCCCTACGATATTAGGCCGCAAAGAATTGAACGCCAGCCCTTGCACCGAAGCGTTGGTCGCGCTGATTGAAAGCGGGAAGCCGCTCTGCGCCTGCACAATGGTGTTCACCGCAAATCCGCCAATGATTTTGCCGAGTACGCCTTCTTGCAGAAAACGTTGTTCGCGTCCGAACGGCAATTGCCACGTCACATCGCCAATGAAGCGATGGCGCACATCGAAATTCGAGAGTGATTTATCTGCGCGCCGGTTGTGATAATCCTGAAAATATTGCACCTGAATCGTCTGATTGTTCAGCGACATCGAAGTCAGATCATCAATCAGCTTCGAGAACGAATACGCCGCGCTGAACGTCACGCTACTCGTCACACGCCGCGCGACGGTAAGTTGCAGCGAGTGATACGTCGAGTGCGATTCGTTCTGGCTGTAAGAAACGATATTGCCAAATTGCGGATATGGGCGCAGCAGTTGTGCCACGGTCACGGTCGAACGCCCCAGAATCGAAGTCGAAGCCGGACGCTGATCCGTCGGCAAATTCAGAAACGGATTCGTCACGGTCAGATTGCCGAGCGGAACGCCGTTCACCACTTTGCTGGCCAGCGCAATCGCTTCGGGCGAAAGCTGATTGATGTCGGTTGCGCCGCTGAGCAAACCGATGCCCGCGTTTCCGGCGTATGCGACTTCCAGATTGATTTTGCCAGGCAATTCGCGCTGCACATTCAGGTTCCATTGCGCGATGAACGGCTGACGAATGTTGCGCAAACGAACCGGAACCGATTGCCGTCCATAGCCGGTCAAGGGCCCCAAATAATCATTGGTTGGGGCGACGATGCCCGACGGAAAGGGGTTGCTGAGATTCGTTCCGGCAACTGGACTAATGCCATTGTTGAGCGAGGCGATGAACGGCGTTTCAGCCAAACCATCCATTGCGGCTGTGACGATATTGAATCCGCCACCACCAAGCGGTGCATACAAAATCGCACCGCCGGAGCGAATCACGGTTTTCTCATTCAGCTTGTATGCCAATCCCACACGCGGGCCGAAGTTGTTGTAATCGTGATCGTAGTTTTCGCGCGTCTTGACGCCGCCGCGCCCGACCGGAGTGACGACACCACGCAACGCAATCGCGCGCGTTCCCAACCCCGTTGCATCAGGAAAGGCGACTGAAACGTGGTTGATCGGAAACGCCGCTTGGTCATCAAAATTCAGCAGCCGATTGAAGCGTTCGGTGTTGCCCGTTTCAAATTCCCAGCGCAAGCCGAGATTCAGCGTCAATCGCTCATTCACCTTCCAATCATCCTGCACAAAAGCCGCGTAATACTTGCTTTGCAATGCGGGTTGCGGCGCAATTGCCAATCGTCCTGAAGCCGGATTGCCAAGCAACAACGCAGCAATCGCATCGCCTGTTTGCGGCGTGGTTTCGACCGGCACGCGCTGCGTAAAGTTGCGCGCGAAGGTGAAGTTGCCAGCCGGATCATCCGGGCGATAGTTGTACATCCGATAGATGCGTTCGTTCGCGCCAAACTTCAGCGCGTGATTGCCGCGCAACCAACTCACATCCTGATTCAAACTGTAGACATCCTGATTGTTGTTATAGAAGCCAAAATTGCGCGGCGGCCCCAATGATGTGTAACCCGCCGGATTCAGCGTCGGGAAAATGCCCGTGTCGTCCGAAGCGTTCTTCACATACGCAGGCAAGCCCAAACTGGTCACATCAAAGCCGCGCGAAAAATGGATCGCGTCGTTATTGAAGCGCGTCATTCCGGCGTTCAGATGCAGCACGACTTTCGATGACAACGTGTTCACGTAATTGACAACATGCGTTCCTGGCACGGACGTTTGCTTTGGGTTCTGAATCGGCGAAGCAATGCTGGTCGGAAAGGGGCCGGAATTGTAGAGCGTGATCTGGTCTTTGATGATGCGCCAGAATATTTGCTGCGTCGAAGAAAGGTTGTAATCCACGCGCGCCGTAATCTGATAACTGTCGTTCGTCGCAATCGTATTGGCAATGTAGTTGTTGCTGAAGCCCAAGCCGTTCGCGTTGCGTACGCCCGCCGCATTCGGCAGCGGAAAATACGCGACCGCCGCACGTCCCACTGGATTGATGAGCGCATCAGGAATGATGTTGTCCGCAAACGCCACGCGCGAACCTGCACCCGGTTGTCCGGCAGGAACGACTGTCCCCGGCACATAAATCTGGCCGATGCGTGCGGGGATCAATTGGCCGCGCGTGTCTACAACTGTCGCACCCGGAATCGTTGCGCCGAGCAATTCAGAAAAATCGCCGCTGCGCATTTTCGCTGTGGGCACAGCCGAAGGAGTTTGTTTGGTTTGCGAAATCCGCAGCGCTTCGTAGTTGAAAAAGAAAAACAGCTTTTTGCTTTTGCCAACGCCCGGCAGCCACACGGGGCCGCCGACATTGCCGCCGAACTGATTGAAGCGCAGTTTTTCCTTCACGCCGTTCGGATTCGCATTCACAAAAAAGCTGCGCGCGTCGAAGGCATCGTTACGGAGATATTCAAATAGCGTCGCGCGAAATTCAGTCGAGCCGGAACGGGTCGAGAAATTCAATGCGCCGCCGCCCGTGCGTCCGTATTCCGCTGGAAACGAATTCGTCACGATTTGAAATTCCTGCACGGCATCGGGCGAAGGCCGCAGCGAAATACGATTGTCGCCTTTGTTCGCCAGCGGAATGCCGTCTACAAAAGCTTCTGTGTTGAGCGTGCGTCCACCATTGATTGAAATTTCGCCCGATGCCGTCAAATCAGGGTTTGCGCCGCGTGAGCCGGGGGCAGAGGCCACGCCGATTTCCAGTTGTGCAAGCTGAAACACGTTGCGTCCGTTGAGCGGCAGGACTTCGACACGTTGCCGTCCGACGATGCCACCGAGCGCGCTGGTGGTCGTGTCGAGATTGACAGGTTCGGTGGCTGTGATGTTTACGGTTTCCGCTACGTCACCGGGCGCGAGTTGTAGATTGAATTCAGCGGTTTGCCCCACTTCTAAAATGACGTTTGGTTTGCGTGAAATTTTGAAGCCCTGCGCTTGTGCTTCGATGGCGTAAGTGCCGGGGACAAGAAACGTAAAACTGTAATGACCGCCTTCGTCCGTCACGAATGTTTTCTGCAAGCCAGTCGCTGCATTCGTGAGCGTTACGGTTGCGCCGGACAAAACTTGATCGTTGCCATCGCTGATGATGCCTTTGAGCGTGGCCGTAGCGGTTTGCGCTTGCGTCACCCAAGAGAAGGTCAGCACAGCGAAAATGAAGAGCAGAGAGCGAATCTTAGAGAGCAGCATAACGGGTTCCTTATAAAGTTGAGGTCGTAAATGTTCGGGGTGAAAGTAAGAGTTCCGGGTTGGCGAGCGCCGCCAAGCGACGACGTGCCAGCCGCAATAATTCGTAGCCGCCGCAAGGCATCGCGCGATAAGCGGACAACACGCCTGCCAAGTCAGGCGCATTCGTGAGCCGCGTGATATCCACCAAAATCGAAATGGCCTCGCAGTTCTGGCTGGCACGCAGTTGAGAAAGCACGGCGCGCAACGAATCAGGCGCGACATCCACAATAGCTAAATCGTGATCACACCAACACGCGCGATGATCTTCTGCAAATAGATGCACAACCGTGACGGCGATTTGATCCTGGCTGAGCGCGGCGTGTAAGTGCGATGCGCCCATGACGGAATCGGTAATGATGATGACTCTTGGTCGTGTCGTTGTGGGCGCGAACGGTTGGTTCCACTGGTGAAATGCTTTTGTTGTTGGTACTGCTGTATTCATAACACCTCTGAAAAAAGAAAACCCGTTATCGGTTGGGAAACCTGATAACGGGTCAGTCGCTTACAATCTTGCACAACGTTATTCCCTGCGATCAGGCTTGTGGTGGAGCGTCCAGAAACACATACAGCGTCCTGGACAACAACACAGACAGCTTGTCGGCGTCGGAAAAGAAAAAGCGTACAAGAGATTTTTTGTGATTCGTTTCATGACGATTAGGCCGTTGCTTGTCGTGGCAACTTGATGAACTTGGGTGTTGCAGATTTTGGTGCGGGCTGACGCAACGGCTGCGAGAACCGTTGTACTTCAGTGCGCTCCAAAAGTTGATTGGTGCGATAAATGATTTGTCGCTCAATCAGCGCCGCACTTTGCTGCGCGGGAATCAGATAGACCGGCCAATCCGCTTGGGCGATCATTTCGAGCCAGCGCGCTTCTGTCTTCGCCAGGAATGATTCAGACTGAACCCAATCTCGAATCGCAGCAGGATTCGTGGCCGCTTCAAAGTTCAATGCGCCATTCCAGCCATCGGCTAAATCCGATTCCAGGACAAACGACAAATCGGGTTTGATGCGGGTTCGCACCACTTTTTTTCCGCGCGCCAGCTTAGGAAAGGGAACATCGGGCAGTTGATTGTGCCAGGGGGGTTCGCTATCAAAAAATCCTTCGGCGAGAACAGTGCAGCCGCCCTTCAGAGCTGTATCAATGACCGATAAGTGTTCAGCATGAATCGTTCTGCGTTGCGGCCCGGCTTGCGGCCAAAGCGGTTCGCGTAAATCCAAGACAGTGCGTCCGGCATCAATGAGATATTGCGCCAGACGGTGCAGATGTTGTGTCCGATTACTGCCCGCGATTCCTTCAATCGTAATGAGTTTTCCATTCCGCATAGCATTTTCTCCTTCGTTGATTGCGTGGGCGTTTCTGCCCGGAGTTGATTGCTTCTGCTTTCGTTTCCCAGCAAAACAGGAGCAAGGTTTGCCGCTGTGATTCCAGCGACATTTCATCCAATTCGTCGTGTGTGTTTTTTGTAGTATTCCATCGCCAGCAAAATGCTGAACGAGATCAGTGCCAGCACCAATGCCATCGCGTTCGCGCCCACTTCATTGCGATCATCCAGCGAGCGAAAAATGAATAACGTTGCGGTTTCGGTTAACCGACTGACGCTGCCGCTGACCACCAGCACTGCACCGAATTCGCCGAGCGCACGCGCGAACGTGAGCGTCACGCCATACAGCAAACCCCATTGAATATTGGGCAGCGTGATGTGCCAGAACGTTTGCCAATAGCTTGCGCCGAGTGTGTAGGCCGCGTGTTCCTGCTCTTCACCCAAATGAATCAGGACAGGAACGATTTCGCGCACTACGAAAGGCAGCGAAACAAAGATCGTCGCCAGCAACATCCCCGGCAACGCGAATACGATTTTGAGATTCGCCGCTTCCAACCACGACGCAAACCAGCCGTTGCGACCAAACAACAAAATCAACATGAAGCCCGCAATCACAGGGGAAACCGCGAACGGCAAATCTACGATACTGTTTATGAAGGATTTTCCTTTGAACTTGTCGCGCGCCAGCACCCACGCGATGCACAAACCAAACAACGTATTGATGACCGTTGCCGCGACGGCCATCAACAGCGTCAACCACAAAGCATTTAAGGCCGCCGCCGAAGTCAGTTCGCGCCATAACGCGCCCGCCCCCGAAGCAAACGCGCCACCAATGACAGCCACCAACGGGCCGCCCAATAAAAACGCGGCGTACAGCACAACGACAGCGATTAGCAACCACGCCAATTTGCCCGGACGCGCGCTGCGTGAATGCGGCATAAAATCCGTCGCCGCCGGAATGGTTGTTTCAAGCTGCGACATGCGTGACTCCTTTGCGTCGTTGCAACCAATCCACAGCAAACATCAATGCGAATGACAACACCAATAACAATAGCGAAACCGCGCTTGCGCCGTGCTGATTCTGCGATTCGATTTGCCCGAAGATGTACACCGGAGCCGTCAGCGTGCGTCCCGGAATATTGCCCGCGACAATCACAATTGAACCGAATTCACCGAGCGCCCGCGCAAAGCACAGCAGCGCGCCGGTCATCATCGCCGGACGAATCGCGGGAAGAATGATGTGCAAAAATGTTTTCCATTCCGACGCGCCGAGCGTCCACGCCGCTTCTTCTTCCGTGCGATCAATCTCCATCAGCACGGGCTGCACGGTGCGAATCACGAACGGATACGTGACGAACAACAGCGCCATCACAATGCCCGGCGTCGCAAAAATCACTTGCACGCCGTGTGCTTCCAACCACGCGCCGAGTGTGCGTTGCGGCCCGTATAGAACAACCAGCATCACGCCCGCGACCAGTGTCGGAATCGCAAACGGCAAATCAATAATGCTATTCAGCAAACGCCGCCCAAAGAATTCATAGCGCACCAGCACATACGCCGTCAGCGTTCCCATCAACGTATTGATGACCGTCATCGCAATCGCCGCTGTCAACGTGAGTTTGAGCGCCCCCCACGCTAACGGATTCGTCACATCGTTGAGGAACGCGGCCAGTCCATTGCTGAATCCGTGTTGCAGCATCGCCGCTAGTGGAAGCAGCAAAATCAAACTTAGATACAACACGGCAATGGCGCGCAAACTCCATTTGCCCCACGGACAAACGGTCGCGGACTGCAAGGCTTTGAGATGTATTGCGGATGCGCTCATTTTGCGTTGTAGAGTTCAGCAAAGACTTTCGTATACGCGCCTTGCGCGCCGTAAATATCGGCTTCGACTTTTTTCCACCCACCGAGGAAATCAATGTCCCATAAATCCTCGACAGGCGGATATTGCGCCTGCACTTCTTTGGCAATATCGGAATCAAGCGGGCGCAAGCCGTATTTCGCGTAAGCACGCTGTGCTTCTTTGCTGCTCAAAAATTGGATGAAGGCTTCGGCCACTTCGCGCACACCATGCTTGTCGGCATACTTGTCTATAAGTGCAACCGGGTTCTCAATCAGGATGGTCGAGCGCGGAATCACGTAGTCATATTGTTGCCCAGCTTGTCGTCCGACCAGCACTTCGTTTTCGTATGTGATCGCTACATCGCCGACGCCTTTTTCAAAATTCGTGATGGATTCGCGCCCGCCTTTGTCCAGAATTGTCACGTTGCGAAAGACATCTTTCAGAAAGCCCGCCGCCGCACTCACATCGCCTTTCGGCACACCTGCAAAGCCACGTAGCGCTGCCCCGTACATCGCGTTTACATTCCATTGTGCGCCACCCGAAGTTTTTGGATCAGGCGTCAACACATTGACGCCCGCTTTGGTCAAATCCGTCCAGTCACGAATCTGTTTCGGATTGCCCGGCCTCACCGCTAACACCACAATCGAAGTGCTGACGATGCCGCGATTCCCATTGGCTTTCCAATCGTGCGTAATCAATCCGGCTTCGGCGATGTCGTCTATGTCGCCCTCCAGCGAAAGCGCGGCAATGTCGGCTTCAAAGCCGCTGGCAATCGCACGCGCTTGTGCGCCACTGGCTTGATAGGATTCCTGAAACTCGACGTCCTGCCCGGTTTTCTCTTTCCAGTATTTTTGAAACGCAGGCAAAATCGCTTTGCCATACGCTTCGCGCGGCGTCGTGTACGCGCCCAGCACCAATGTCACCTTCTTGCTGTTCGCCGTCGTCGCATCACTCTGGCACGCGCTCAGGAATGAGAGGCTAAACAATAAGCACAAACACAAAAAGATTCGGTTGTTCGGATGCAGTCGCATTCGCTTCTCTTCTATTGCCTAGTAAATAACTAGGAGTTTGGGGCAAACAAAAACAAAAACTACGTTCGAGAAAAAATTGTCTGGGGATGATTTATTTACGTGAGGCTGTTTTTAGGTCAATCACCTTCGGGCGACTGACCGGCGTACATAAGTCCGCAATGGTCGTTTGATCCAGCACGCCGAGCATTGCGGCGCGCGTGCGTGCCCACAGCGTTTTTAGTCCACAACCATCTTCAAATTCGCACGGTTCGTAATCCGAAGTGCTGACACAGCCCATCGGAGCGATACGACCGTCCAGAGTGCGAATGACTTCGCCCGCCGTGATTAAAGTTGCCGGACGCATCAGGCGATACCCGCCGCCGACGCCCACTTGACCGCTAATAATTCCGGCTTCTTTTAGGGTTTTCAGGATTTGCTCCAAGTATTTCACAGGAACGCTCCACTTCTCCGCGATTTCGCGGGCAGGCGTCGCTTCATGACTGTTTTTGCCAGCCAGGTAAATCAGCGCGCGCAACCCATATTCGCTTTTGGTGGAGACGTTCATACCTAATTCCCATTAAGACAGTGGGAGTTTTACACCAAACAAAAATATGCGTCAACGGCTAACTCATCTTTTTTCGCGCACCCGTTACGTTTTACGAAACTGGTGTCCGTTAGACTTCCAGTTTTACGGTTGGTTTGGTGTTGGGAAAGATTTTTTCTACGGCGGCTTGCTTGGGCATTCCATACGCATTCACGGGCTGCGAACGATTGACCCACAACGTGTAATACAGGTGATCGGCGCGCGGATCAGTGGTGTTCGGATGCAACAGAATGGTCAGGCCCAAACTATTAAGCTGTAACCACGGCACAATGATCGGCAACAGGTCGTTGGTGAAACCGAAATAGAACGATGGTGTGACGTGCGGGCCGCGCGGTTCCAGATTCCAATTGCCTAATTCCACGGGAAAGCGTTCAAGAGACCACTTGCGCACGAGCGCCGCTTTCTCGTAGCTATCTTCGTCGAAGTAAAAATGCGCGTGATAGCTCTTGATATCTGTGTAGGGGCGCGGTGCTTTGGGCAAGCCCGCCTCTTCGCCCGGTCGAATGTTTTTCGGACGCGGCGTCAGTTCCTTGATCGTTTCGTAACCCCACGGACTCTTGCCCACATCGGGCGGCGGCACAATTGGCTTGAACGATAAACCATTAGCGGCGGCATCTTGTGCTTCAGCTTCAATGTTGCCTGCTGTTAATCCGGCAGCAGTTAGTCCTGCACCAATGATGAAGTTGCGACGTGTCGGCGCAAGCCAATCCGCCCACGCTTGATCCTCTTCTGTGTTTTGAATGATTCGTTCTTCGCTCGACATAAATGCCTCCTCGTTTCGATGTTCACTAAATCAATCCTGCACCGCGTCCGTTTTTGAGATTCCAGATCGCGGCGATCAGCGCATCAATTTCTTCGCAGGTGTTATAAAACGCGAGCGACGGACGGACGGTGCTTTCCACGCCGAAGCGCCGCAAAATCGGTTGCGCGCAATGATGACCGGTGCGCACAGCAATCCCCTCTTTGTTCAGCGCCTGTCCGACTTCATCGTTGGTAAAGCCGTCTAATACGAACGACAACACGCTCGCCTTTTCGCGCGCCGTGCCGATCAAACGCAAGCCGGGGATGCGCTGCAATCCTTCGGTCGCATAGACCAGCAAATCGTGTTCGTAGCGTGCGATGTTTTCCATCCCGATGCGATCTACATAATCAATCGCTGCACCTAAACCGACCGCATCGGCAATGCTGCCCGTACCAGCTTCAAAGCGGAACGGCGCAGGATGGTAGACCGTTTTCTCGAACGTCACATCCACGATCATATTGCCGCCGCCTTGCCACGGAGGCGTCGCTTGCAGCACGTCTTCTTTGCCGTAGACTACGCCAATGCCCGTTGGCGCGAAAACCTTGTGACCAGAGAAAACATAAAAATCGCAGTCGTAAGCCTGCACGTCTACGCGCATGTGCGAAACAGCTTGCGCACCGTCCACCAGCACTTTTGCGCCGTAGCGATGCGCGATGGCGACCATTTCTGGCACGGGCGTGACCGTGCCAAGCGCGTTGGAGACTTGTGCAAAAGCCACAAGTTTTGTTTTTGGCCCCAGCAGTTTTTCGTATTCGTCGAGCAGAACCTGCCCGCTGTTGTCTACCGGAGCGACACGCAATCGTGCGCCTTTTTCGGCACACAACATTTGCCACGGCACGATGTTGGCGTGATGCTCCAAATGGCTCACGACAATCTCATCGCCTTCGTGGATGTTTTGTGCGCCCCAGCTTTTGGCGACGAGGTTAATCGCCTCTGTCGCCCCACGCACGAACACGATTTCGCGCGTCGAGCTGGCGTTTAGAAAGCGCCGCACTTTTTCGCGCGCTCCGTCATACGCATCGGTCGAGCGCGCCGCCAATTCGTGTGCGGCGCGATGCACGTTGGAATTTTCGTGTTCGTAAAAATACTTCAGACGATCAATCACTGCTTGCGGTTTTTGCGTCGTCGCCGCGTTGTCTAACCAAATCAACGGACGCCCGTTGACACGCTCCTGCAAAATCGGAAAGTCGCGCCGCACCGCATTCACATCGAACAATCCAACTGACAAGGCGGATTGCGGCGGCAAATTCGGATCGTTGCCAACTGGTTCCAGAACAGGCGCAACTGCTGTGAGCGAACGCGCAGAATCCAAAAACGGAAACGACGTCGCATCGTAACCACGTGGCACAGGCGCACCCGGAATTTGCGGCGTAGCGACTGAAGCAACAGGCATCGTCGGAACCAATGTTGGCGCGTGTCCCGGCAACGTCGGCGCATATCCACGCACTTCGGTTTCGGTCGGCAGCTTGATGGCAGGCATCGCCACTTGCTCTGTCTGCTTCACCGTTTGCTCAAACAGAGAACGCGCTTCGCTCAAAAATCCAAACGAAGGCACATCCGAAAAATCTGCTGCCGACGCGCCGCCGGGAATGCCGAGCGCGTTGGGTTCGGCCAACAGAAGCTGCGCCGGGGAAGTGGGAATCGTCGTGCCGCTGATGCCCGCCGCTTCAGCCGCCACTTTGTGCAACTCTGCTTCTGTGAGATGCGGCGGTGCAGAGATAGCAGACAGATGCGGCGCGACACCAAACGGAGAATAGGTCGCAGGCGGCGCAGCGCGTGTCGGCAGATTTGTCAGCGCGGCTTCTGGCGTTTGCGGAATGTTTGGCGCGGGCAATTCACTCGCAGCGCCCTGTTGCTGCAACCCCTGATAAATCTGATTGGCAAAGCGCGCCAAGACCGTTGGATCAGGCAAGCCAGCGGCCAAGGCTTGTGCTGCGCCAGACAAATCCGCCGCAATGTCTTCGGGCGTGAAATTAGTATTTGTACTCATGATAGTTTCCGACTTCCACGTCATCGAGGGCAGCAATCGCATCGTCCGTCAGAATCGCGGCGGAGCAATACAACGACACCAGATATGAACCAACTGCATTGTGATTCAGGCCCATAAATCGCACGGACAGTCCCGGCGTTTGTTCGCCCGGCAAGCCCGGTTGATACAGTCCGACAACACCTTGTTTTTGCTCGCCAACGCGCAACAACAAAATGCTAGTCTTGCCGCCTTCGCCCACAGCCGGAGCTGTTTTGCCGTCCACCATTAACTTATCAGTTGGAACTAAAGGAATGCCGCGCCACGTCAAAAATGATGAACCGAACAATGTTGCCGTCGGCGGAGGCACGCCGCGTCGTGTGCATTCGCGTCCGAACGCCGCAATCGCGCGCGGATGCGCCAGAAAGAACGATGGTTCTTTCCACACTTTAGAAATCAAATCATCCAGATCATCCGGCGTCGGCGGTCCTTTGCGCGTTTTGATGCGCTGTGCGGCAGGCACGTTTTTCAGCAAGCCGTAATCGTCGTTGTTAATGAGTTCGCTTTCCTGCCGTTCTTTGACAGTTTCGATGGTCAAGCGCAATTGCTCTTTGATTTGATCGTATGGATTGCTGTACAGGTCAGACGTGCGCGTGTGAACGTCCAGCAAGGCCGAGATGGAATTCAGCGTGTATTCACGCGGCTTTTCTTCATACGGCACATAAGTGTCGGGTAATGGCTGGGTTTCTTCCTGCCCGCAAACAACATCTACCGGATTATCGCTGACGACGCGATTGACGCGCAGCGTGCCTGCTTCGAGGGGTTTCCAATCCAGCAACCGCACCAGCCAGCGCGGCGTGATTGCGCCATACTGCGGCGGGGTTTTCGTGACATTGGCCAATTGATAGGCCGCTTGATCGCTGAGGGTGTGACGTACTTTATCGTTCTTAGCCATGATCTTTCCCTGGGAGAAATATTTCTCGTAGTTTGGTTATTTTCGCAGCAACGGATGAACGTCTATTGCCCATACTCGTAGCTCATTTTTCGGCGTAAGTTCCACACAATGTCATAACTCTTGTCAAGGATCATCTCGAAAAACTCGTCAAAGTTTGCGCGAAGAAAAATGCCGTTGCGCTTGCGAACGATACTGATTCCACTGCGTAGGCAAGCCCGATTTAGTAGCCAGCAAAATTTCCAAAATAGCGCGGCGATCTTTGGGTGAAAGTTTGGCGTAGGCGGGAGATTGATCCTGTCCTGTTAAGACTTCCAGCAACCGACGATAGACATATTCTTTCGCGGGCGCGGGCAAGGCCTCGAACGCTTCAGAGTAAATCAGATAGCTGCACGGATATTTGAAGAGCCGCGTTTGCAAATCGAATTCGCGCAGCGAACGTCCGCGCTTGTCGTGCGGCCCGCGCGCGGCGAATTCCTCGGCAAACGACGTGCTGCCCTGAATGCGAGTGCCGAGCGGCGCTTCGTTTACAAAAAGCAGATACCGCACCAATTCTTCGGCAGGGGCTTCAAACTTGCGCCGCGCGGCTTCGGATATTTCGTGCGCGGGCAGCCCTGCCGCTTGGTTGCGAATGGCATCTTCGTGCAGCGCCAGACGGGTCTGATAGTTCGTGAGCGTAATCAGATTGTGCATCTGTGTCTGATGCGCCTGCACGAGTTGTGCCACGATGTCGCTGTGCGGCGTGAGATAGGGTGAGGTATCAAATCGTTTCGTCAGATCATTCAAGTTGGCCCCGGCGGCACGGTCAAGCTCTTCGGGATTTTCCTTATTGGTCACGACCACATTGCCCAGATGTGTTTGCTCGCCGTGTTTGCCCGTCACGTACCAGCCGCCAAAGCGTTCGCTCAAGGGGCTTTCGTTCCCGGTCACAAACGACGCGGCGCGCGTGGCCTGTGTGCCGGAAGGATTGGTGTAGACCGAACGCACAAACACACCGGGTACGCCGCGCGTGGCTGCCGCTACGTGGCATTGCGTGCAATCCAATTCGGCGCGCTCAAACGTGGGGCGTTCCAGCTTTTCAGTATCCGTTTCGTTGAGCTTTTGCTCGTCGAGAATATAAAAAATCGCGCCTTGTACCGGATCGAACGAAGCGATTTCCAAGACCTTGCCTTCTTTCACCCAACCGACATACACATCGTCATTGAAGTACAAGGCACGCGGCGTTTGAGGCGAAATTCTCTTGTACTGAAAACTCGTTTTGGAAAAGACGAGCGTTTGCGAATTGACGGGAATATTCAATTCCTTCAGGACGGATCTCAGATAGCCAGTTCCCGGCTCAAATTTCAGGCGCACTTCGCCCTTGTCAATGCGCTGTTGTAATTTCGCTACCGGATCATTGACCGGCGCAGTGCGATAGTTGATCGGCGCTTCGCTGAACGGCACGAAGCCCTGATTTCTAACCGCGATTTGTCCGTGCAACGGCAACGCCAACACGCCCAACACCAATGCACAGGCAACGATCAGCAGCTTGGTTGTTATGGTTTTAGAATTTGTTTGCATACGCATCTCCACAGTAAGTTGATGATTCAAAGCTCACCGCGTATCTGTTTTTATTGCGGATTTTGAATTTCGAGGGGTACTTCCAACTTCACCGCTTTAGGAGGCAGGCAAAGTCCCGTCGTACAGGCTTGATAACGCACTTGCACAATCAACGTTTGCTTTCCCGCGCTTGCATTGGCCTCGACGACAAACGGAACGGTGAAGGTTGCAGCGTGTTCGTAATACTCCAAATCCGTATTGAAATTGTTGTCGAAGGCGCGCAACGGTTTGGGTGCGACAATCTCTCCAGCCAGCGCAAAAGCTTGTCCGGTCGCCGCACTAAAACGCGTAGGGCGCGGCCCAAGCTCAATTTCTTTAGTCGAATACAAGTGCCAGTTTTCTTCGATGGTGGCGACGATTTGCACAGCAAACTTTTCACCAATCTTCAACGCACGCGCCGACAAGTCAGACTTGACAGCCCATTTGATCGGATCGAGTTTGCGCGAATCGCTTTGTCCCAAGACCGTCATTGTCAAGATAAGAAGCAACCCTGCGCCGTGTGTCAGGTGCAGAAAATATTTTTTCATCATTGGTGTAATGAGTTTGATGGAATTCTCTTTTCACCACAGAGACACAGAGCGAACACAGAGGTACTCAGAGATTTACTCCGTGCAACTCTGTGCCTCCTCTGTGTCTCTATGGTGAAAAAAATCATCGCTATCGGCTATTCGCTTTCGATACCGCAGCCGCTTCCACAGGGCGTTCCGCTAACAATTTTTCAATGGTGGCGACAAAGTCGGCTTTCAGTTGTTCGTGATAGATGCCGCTCGCGGGTGCGGCAAACCCCGCGTGAATCTTTTTCACCTTGCCATCACGTCCGATGAAGAATGTCGCCGGCCACGTGTTCAGATTCACGCCTTGCGGCACTTTTTCCCACATCTCGACTGGCGCGCCCGCCAATAAATACGGATATTGCACGCCATATTTTTTCACGAAGGCTTTGGCGCGATTGAGTTCGTCCTGTTGCTCTGGTTCTTCAAAATCCAGCGCGACGATTTCCAATCCTTTGTCTCGGTATTTCTTGTCGAGTTGCACGAGGTATTGCGCTTCATCGTGGCAATTCGGGCACCACGTTCCCGTCACGACTGCGATGATGACTTTGTCTTTGGAGCGGGCGTCCGTGTTGGAAACGAGTTTGCCATCGAGATCAGGGAAGCTGAATTTGAAGACTTCGTTTGGATCACGCACGGTGGTGTGTGCGGTGAAGTTGGCGGGTTCAGGCAAGCCTTTCGCGCGGGCGACTTCAGGACGATACGCGACCAGCTTGCCTTGACGCGGCCCACCGCCGCCTTGCAGCAGGTTCAGTGAACCATCCGTAGCAGGCGTGATTTCAAGGCGTAGCGGACGCGAACCATCAAAATGGCTGAGGACGAACTTGTCGCCTTTCCAGGAGCCGGTCAGCGAGCCGGTGTCACCATCCACGCGCAGAATCGCCGCTGATACTTCCGCACCTTTTTGTTTCACGATGAAGCGCCACGCCTTTTCGCCTTTTTGGCTTTCGTACGGGATTTCCCACAAGCCATCAATCGAAGGCACGTTGGTCGCGGCGACAGCAGGACGAGCAACATAGCGTTCCGCTTTGAATGGGCTGCCCGCGCTGTCCTTGTCCTGACGGGTTTGCAGTTTGCCTTCAAGCTTGCCGTCCTTGAGCGTCGCGACGATTTTGGTCAGGTAATGCTCAAAGTGCAGCACCAGTGTGCCGTTCTCGAATTTGGCGTTCGTGGTGGTCTGCGGCACATCGCCATTGTAGACCGTCGCTTTGACATTCGCGCCCGTGCCGGAAAGATCAAGGCGGAACGGAATTTCCGCCTCGCGAATCGTGACGCTCGCATCCCAGCGCCCTTCTATCTTCTCGTTGCCATTGGTCGCTGCGAGCGCAAAGCTGCTCAGCCCTGTTAATACCAGCAGCA
The DNA here is from genome assembly GCA_016789725.1 of Blastocatellia bacterium. Lineage (GTDB taxonomy): Bacteria > Acidobacteriota > Blastocatellia > RBC074 > RBC074 > JAFDVL01. The sequence continues at coordinate 62,751 of JAEUQN010000004.1, forward strand.
GCGCCAGCAAGTGACGAGATGATCTGCTTGTAAATTTACTCATACGGTTTGTTCCTTTCGTAAAAGTTATGGGTGATTGGTTTTCAGTGTTTACTCGAATCGCAATTGATCCGAATGTGTCTGTGCATAAAGCATTGCCTCAGAAGTTAAATTTGAATCCGAGTTGAAATTGACGGGCATCAAGGGCGACCGGATTGCGCAGCGAAAAATCCGGCAACGCCGCCGTCAAACTGCCATCGGCATTCGTCGTGACAACGCTGTTGATTTGAAACACGCTGCGTTGATTGAAGACGTTAACGAATTCCGCAATCACCTCGGCATTGAACCGTTCGGTGAAAGTCAGATAACGAGTAAAGCGAAAATCCACATTCTTCTGCTTTGGCGTGCGTCCCGTGTTGCGCCCAATAAATAAAGGGCGATCCGAGCCGGTCACGCCGTCCGCATTCAAATCCAGATTGCTGGTGATATTGAAAGTCTCGCCGCTGTTGGTAGTTGCAATCACACCAATCTGATTGTCATTGACCAGCCGCTTGAGGAATCCATTTTGAATGTCGAAGATCGGGCGTCCGACAAAACTCAGCACAAAGGTGTGGCGTTGATCCGCAACCGAATTGCCGCGATCTCGACGACGATTGGTCGGATCAGATAACACCGCGTCCGTCACCGCTACGAGGTTCTGCTCCGGGGCATCGTCAATCGAATGTGACCAGGTGTAATTGGCACTGAATTGATAGCCTTTGGCAAAGCGGCGTGTAAGCTGCAAAGTTCCGGCGTTGTAATCCGAATTGCCGACCGATTCCGCCAGCAGCACGTTATTGAAATTCGGGAAGCGGCGCGTGTTGGCATTAATCGCGGTATCAAACCTCGGACGACCATCCGCCAACGTGGCAATCGGGTTAATCGGATTGATGTTGCGATAAATAGGCAGGTGATTGCCGCGCGAACGAATGCCGCCAATCGTCAGCGAGAAATTTGGCGAGAGTGCCTGCTCAAGCTGCACGTTCGTGTGAAGCGCGACCAGATTTACAAAATCAGGCGACACGCCCGTGATGCTCTGGCGCGGCGTGGCGACGCCTGCGGGCAGGCTGCCAAGTGTGCCAGGAAAACGCGGCGCGCCGGGACTGGTCGGATTAAAGCTGTAACTGAGAAATCGGGGATTGCCGTTGCCCTGCAACGCGCGCCGATACACGTCAATCAGCGGCGGATCGTAATACAACCCTGCACTGGCGCGAATAACCGTCGGACGATCCCCCGTGCGCAGGCCATAGACAATGCCGAGGCGCGGCGCAAAATTGTTTTTGTCCAGCTTGAAATCTTGCGACAAGGCTAACGGCGAACTGGCATCCGCTTGGGGAATATTGTACAGGTCATAACGCACGCCATAATTGATTTTCAAGCGCGGCGTGACCTTCCAATCATCCTGCGCAAAGGCGTGATAAAACTCCGAGCGATAACTAATGGCAGGATTCCCAATCGCTTCCTGATACGTGGTGTAACCAGCGGGCGCAGTGCCATTGCGGGCGGCCACGTAAGCGGCTATCGAAGGGAAGGTGTATTGCGCAAACGCTCTGGATTCACGCTCGTCATAAATGAAATTGAAGCCGCCGCCAAATTTGAACGTGTGCGAGTTTTTTGTCAGCGTGACGTTATCGAGCAACTGATACGAAGTTTACAGCGGTTGCAACAGATCGTTCGTTGGCGCGCCGAAATTTGCTACGCCGGGAATCACAATCGTCAGTCCTGTACCCGAATTTTGATTGGACAGATTCTGCGATTTGCGATTGGCGTATTGCACGCGCAACTCATTCAAGAGGGTCGGCGATAAAACCGAAATCGCCTGCACACCGACGGAATCGGAGGCGTCTACGAAATCAATGCTGCGCTGCAAGGTATTCAACCCACCAGCAATGTTATCCGGCGAAGTATTGCGAAACAGGTTATAACGAACC